>JAGBDG010000309.1 GCA_017937625.1 Muribaculaceae bacterium
TGAATTATAAATTATAAATTTTTCCTCCCCTCCCATGCAAGATTTCACGCAATTCCCGATTTATATATATAGAACAACCCAAAAATATCAATATGAACAAATCACATTTCATTCTCCCCCTCCTCGGTGCAGTCCTCTTGACCTCTTGTACCGACAACGACACAGACAACTCTTACTTGCTCCGCCCGACGGCAGTAGTCACCGTCTGCCCCGAGAGCGACGGCAGCTTCATCATGCAGCTCGACGACAACACGCAGCTCATCCCTTCCAATCTCACAGAATCGCCCTTTGGTGCAAAAGAAGTAAGAGCGCTCGTCAATTACACCGAAGAAGACGATGCGGCATCGGCAGTTCGCAAAGTGAGAGTGAACTGGCTCGACAGCATCCGTACCAAAGCGCCGGTTCCGAGCCTTGGAGAGACGAACGACATTACCTACGGAAACGACCCCATAGAAATAGTTCAGGACTGGGTCACAGTCGCAGAAGACGGCTATCTCACCCTCCGTTTCCGCACAGTCTGGGGACCCGCAAATATCACGCATACAATCAACCTTCTTACCGGTACCAATCCCGACGATCCTTCTGAACTTCTGCTTTGTCACAACGCTGCCGGCGATACTGAAGGGCGCTGGGGCGACGCGCTGATTGCCTTCAATCTCAACGCGCTGCCGTGCGATACCGACGGTAAGGCGAAGTTCAAGCTCCGTTGGAATTCATTCTCCGGCGAAAAAACCATCGATTTCGATATCAAGATGCGCCCGGCAAAGCAAAATGTTGATATAAAAAACGTCAGCTATAGCTCTTACGTCAAATAAAAAGTATTACCTTTATGGTAAAATGATGCATCGTGCATTCTTCAGAAACTGACAGCGAGCAGCAGCTCCTTACACTCGTAAGGCAAGGCGACTCTGCGGCTGCAAGAGCGGTATACTCCACCTATGTCCGCTATCTTGCAGCCGTCTGCTCGCGTTACATCGTCAACAGCGAGGACGTCAAGGATGTCCTCCAGGACAGTTTCCTGAAGATTTTTTCCGGCATTGCATCTTTCCGCTACCGTGGCAGCGGATCACTCAAGGGATGGGTGACGAAAGTAACCGTCAACGAGACGCTGAGGTTCCTTCAGAAAAACAGCCGCCTCGAATTCGTCGCTATTTCCGATAACGACTTCGACTGCGTCGACGAAGAACCCGATATTGACATCATACCGTCATCTGTCCTTTTCAGCCTCATACGCGAGCTTCCCGACGGCTACAGGACAATATTCAACCTCTATGTCATTGAAAACAAAAGCCACAAGGAAATTGCCGGGCTGCTCGGCATTAAGGAAAGCACATCTGCGTCGCAGCTCCACAGGGCAAAATCCATTCTCGCGGCTAAAATCAGGCAATACAATTCTAAAAACAACGTGAAACTATGAAAGGAGACTGGCTACATAAAGTTCATGACCGCATGGCGGACTTTGAGATACAGGAGCCCGACGGTCTCTGGGAGGCTATCGACACACGGCAGCCCCGCATTGCTCCCGTGTCGCATAATCCATGGCTGAAACGAAGTCTTTCCGCAGCCGCTGCGATTGTCCTGCTTTTTTCCGTCGGTATATATTTTGCCCGCGTTCCCGAAAACTTATCCGCGCCCGAATTGCCTCAGGAAACGCAACATATTGCGCCTGCAGAAGCGCCAGCGAATCATACTGCCCATAATAACATTCCCGCAGCGATTAAGCATGCCGTCTCGTCAACCTATGTCCGGATTCCTGCCGACACGCGGTCCGAAACACCCGATGATATGTCCGTAGATGAAAGCGTCGCAGAGCCGTCTGACACTCCCACAGAGCCGACAGACACTTTGCGCCATCGTCTGCCTTCCTCTCCCGTCGGCAACGATTATATCGCCGCCGTATCTCACAAAGCGACGCCTTCAAATAGTCTTTCTGTCTCTGTCTTCAGCTCCGGTGGAACAGGTCTCGCAAGCAAGGGCGCCTTATTATATGACAGTTATGATTCGCCGGTTTTTTCCAATGGAGATCAGATACCTCCCGCTGAACGGGAGTTAGACATCGTTAGTGACATCAGGCATCGTCTTCCCATACGAGCCGGAATCACCTTCGCATATAATTTCAGCAGCCGTCTCGCCATAGAGAGCGGCATCACCTATGCCATGCTCGCTTCCGATGTCGAGGGACGAACCGGAAAGCGTCCATATAGCGGCGTTCAGAGGCTCCAGTACATCGGCATACCGCTCAACCTTAAGCTGCGTGCCTTTACGTGGAAAAGAATCGATATATACGCCTCCGCAGGTGCCCTTGCCGAGAAGTGCGTGTCCGCTAAAGTCAGCAAGGATTATATGCTGCCCGACCGTCAGAAACAGCACGAGACTGCGTCACTGTCCCAAAAGCCAATGCAGTGGTCCGTCAACGCCGCTCTTGGCGTACAGTATCGTTTTGTGACCCCGCTAAGCATCTTCGTCGAGCCCGGCATCAGCTACTACTTCGACGACCACTCCACCCTCGAAACCATCTACACTGACCATCCCCTCAATTTCAACCTAACCCTCGGTCTCCGCCTCACCCTCCCCACCCGCTGACGTAGCTCTCGCAATTCTCCTCAATAGGGCATTATGCATTATAAAAAACTTCGCATCAATGCCAATTGAATCCGCCGAAAGGCGCCCGCTTTGCGGTCGCCGATTATCCAGTAGACCCCGCCGCAGGCGCCGGGGGTAAAGTTCGCAAAAAAGTTGGCGCTCGCAGACCGCCTACTAATCCTTCTGCGTGCTCTGATAACTCCGAGTGCTCCGAGTCATCCCGCATCAAAGCCCTGAAAGGGCGGTTTCCCTTTAACCCGCTGCGAAGCTGTGTGCTCCAGGTTTTCAGAGTTTTTTCTTATATCCTTAAAGCAGAGCACCGGAGGTGCGGTTTTCCTCTAACCCGCTGCGAGGCTGCGGGACAGTGTCCCATCTACAAATTTAAGGCAAGCCGCGGAGCGCGCGCAGCCTCGAAAGGCGATAGCCAAGGCGTATTTCTCACCTTCGCACGTCAGCCGTCCGCTTCAGCGATTGCCGACTGCTCCGTAGCCCCCTGCCGCCGCAGGTGTAGGGGGTAAGAGAGTTAAAGGCGCTCGCAGACCGCCTACTATCTCACATCGCAGTGAGAAATCCGCGCCTACTGATGTCCGCCAGGACATCGATTTACTCGTAACCCCGCACGCCTTGGCGTACCGGGTAGAACCAGCAAAAGACGGCGTTTGCAGAACGCCGATTTACCCCCATTGCGCATTATGAATTCCTCATTACGAATTGCTCAATTGAGCAGTCAGCCATGCCGGAGGTATGGCAAGGCGGCTCCGCCGCTCCCAACCCCGGAATAAAGCGAAGCGTTTCCGGGGACATAAGTCTCAAGTCATATTTTTGCCGGAGGCAATACACCTTTCGGACTCCCAAGACTCCCAAGACTCCCAAGACTCCCAAGACTCCCAAGACTCCCAAGACTCCCAAGACTCCCAAGACTCCCAAAATTCCCAAAGCTCCCATTTCTCCCAGGAGGTCCCTTCACAAAGCATTCTTTTAACTTTATTAACATCTCCTTCCCTCCGTGACGCTCCAATTTTCCCCTCCCCCTGTTCAGCAAAAATCAAATTTTAAATTCTCAAAGCGCCATTATATTCCCGAAACCTTTGTCGAACAAACTTTTAACCCCAAAAATCTATCATTCCTTCGGCTTTCAGTTATTTTCAAATAAGGGAAATGCATCAATTCCAGTTTTATCATCACTTATAATGACGCTGTTGCTATAGATATCAATATTTTATTCTTCTAATCCTTGTAGAAATCTCTCTATTTATATGTAAATTTGCTGTATATTATCTATTACCCGTATGAATGTTATTTATAAATCTATCATTACATTTATCCGTATTACTATTATACTGATTTCAACATTATGCCATGCGTCTGAAAAACCTTTCGTTAATAATTTCGGAAGTATAACAATAGAATTCGTAGATTCAGTTATACCTGAGGACTTGCAAATTACTGCGATCTCCTCATCAATATTCGATGAGCCTTTCGAGTACACAGAACACAAATTCGTTCAAAACGGAAATTTCTTTACTTGTCAAATACCACTGGAAACTAATGATAATCTTATAGGATTAATTGTTGAAACTCCGGAACAAAAATTTTCTGTTGGTGTTGTTGAACTCCGCCCCGGAATGGAATTAAAAATGGAAGGCATATTTAGCCCTGAAGGTATACTCAAATATAATAAATCCGATTATAGCGGTTTCAATAGCTATCCTTTGGATCCAAGCCCAAGCAATATAAGCCTTACTGTTGTTGACATCATAATTAGATTTATAACATATCATTTAGGATTATCGGAAACTGAACCCGAAATAACGAAAGATGATTATAAATCATGGAGAATTTTTAATGAGAAGATGGATTCGTTATACTCTGTCCAGTTAAATTATGCTCTAAATGGCAGAACTATTCCAGAAGTCGCTTCCGGATGGCTTGAAAACAATCTTCGTTATTTTTTTGATGCTAACTGGAGAATGAATTATAAAGAGAGAGCAGGCAGAACCTTTAACATCACAGAAGACATAGATTATTTCCCGATAGAATATTATACATTCTTGAACGATATCGATTTTTCTGATTCATTCTTGAAACATTCTACATATTTTGGTCCTTATTACTTGCTGAGGAAAATTCTGCTGATACCTGGTCTTTTTAATCCTATAGGAGAACAGTCTATTGACGAATGGCAATCTGAATCCAAAATCAAACTAAGCAAAATCATTAATGACCCGTCTGAACTTCTTCTTGAGCTTTTGACTGCGGCTTCATATATAATGCAATTGAATGATAAGAATCAGCTTTTGTCCGACAGGCAGGTTTCAAATATTAGAACTCGACTTAATAAGAACTTGGGCGCCATTGTTTTAGCTCGTAATGACATATTAAATAAACAATTGAACAAGAATTCTCAAATTTTAGATTTGAGCAATTCTTCATTTTCGTTAAAAAATTTTCTCGATGAGCATTATTCGGGGCTTCCAGTAGTTGTTGATTTATGGAATACTTGGTGTAATCCTTGTTTAAAGGCTCATAAAGAAACCGAAAATATAGTTAGCGAATATAAAGATATTGTCTTTCTATATATTTCTGATACATCTTCTTCGTTTGAGGTATGGAAAAATCTCGCAAGTCGTATCGGAGGAGTACAAGTGCGTATAGGTCAGGACGATATGGAGGCGTTATGCCAACTTTATAGTTTAGGCGGGTTTCCGTCCTATATTATATTTAATAAAGAACATGATATTATCCGTTCACAGACAGGATATCCGGGCTTAGGTGAGTATATCAAATTGCTGGACTCCACAAAAGTACAATAGATCATACGCCTGTCCACTAAAAGTGTGAAGGTTAAAAGTTGATATTCTTTAATTAAGAGGTTTACGAGAAGAATCACATAGAATATTGACAGTCATGATATTCGATTTGCCGAACAGATTGCCGAGATTTCTTTTCCTTTTTCATTTAGGCGAGATTTCTTATTTCGTGGATTTTCATTAAATTTGCATTCCAAATTCGATGCTATGAAGCCGCAAATTCAATGGTTATCTTCGGGCGTCGAGCGCCCTTCCCTTGATTATCAACTACTTGAGCAGTGGATTGCCCAAGTAGCTCAGTCGCACAACCGTATCGCCTACACGCTCAACTATATCTTCTGCGACGACGCAGAAATCCTTCGCGTCAACCGCCAATTTCTTGAGCATGACTACTTTACGGATATAATCACCTTCGACGACTGCACCGGCAGTCTCCTCCGGGGCGACATCTACATCTCGCTCGACACCGTCCGGAGCAACGCCGAGGGGCTCGGCGTCCCCTACGACCGCGAGCTTCTTCGCGTCATCATCCACGGAATCCTCCACCTCTGCGGCATCAACGACAAAGGACCCGGAGAAAGGGAAATTATGGAGCGCGCTGAAAACGAGGCGCTCAGTATGTTCGACCGTCTTTAAAATTCAGATATGGTATTTGATTACGACGTTATAGTTGTGGGCGCTGGTCATGCCGGCTGCGAAGCCGCGCACGCCGCCGCTGTCATCGGCGCGCGCACCCTGCTCATAACAATGGATATGCACAAGATTGCGCAGATGAGCTGCAATCCCGCCGTCGGCGGCATCGCCAAAGGACAGATAGTCCGCGAGATCGACGCCATGGGAGGCATGATGGGAATCATCACCGACCGCACGGCAATCCAGTTCCGCATGCTCAACCGTAGCAAGGGACCCGCCATGTGGAGCCCGCGCGCACAGGCGGACCGCACCAAGTTCTCCGAGCTATGGCGAACGGTGCTCGAGAATACCGACAACCTGCGCATGTGGCAGGGTAGTGTAGTGTCCCTCACCTTCGACGAGGACGGCAAGCTCTGCGGCGTCGTCACTGATGAGGGCGCACGCTTCAGCGCACGCAAGGTCGTCCTCACCAACGGCACCTTCCTCAACGGTCTCATGCACATCGGACGCTGTCAGATAGAAGGCGGACGCATCGCCGAGCCGTCCTCGCGTGGTCTCACCGAGCAGCTCCGCGGCATCGGTTTTGCCACCGCACGCATGAAGACAGGCACCCCGCCGCGTATCGACGGTCGTACGGTCGACTTCACCAAGGCTGTCCCGCAGCCGGGCGATCCCACCGATCATCTGTTCAGCTACCTCCCCGGCGTCGCAACTACCCTCCGTCAGCGCGAGTGCTATACGGTATATACGAATCCCGAAACCTGCAGGATACTCCGCGAAGGATTGCCCGACTCGCCGCTCTACAACGGTCAGATTCAGAGTATTGGTCCGCGCTACTGCCCATCTATAGAGACCAAAATCGTCACCTTCGCCGAAAAGACAGAGCATCAGCTCTTCCTTGAGCCGGAGGGCGAGACCACCACAGAATACTATCTCAACGGATTCTCGTCCTCGATGCCTCTCGACATCCAGGTGCGCGCCATGTCGACCATTCCAGCACTTACGGACGCCTGCATATTCCGTCCCGGATACGCTATCGAATACGATTTCTTCGACCCGCAGCAGCTTTATCATACCCTCGAGACGCGCCTTGTCCCGGGACTTTATTTCGCCGGTCAGATCAACGGCACCACGGGCTACGAGGAGGCGGCAGGGCAGGGTCTTGTTGCCGGCGCCAACGCCGCGCTCGCCGCTCTCGGACGCGAGCAGTTCACCCTGCGTCGCGACCAGTCATATATTGGCGTCCTTATCGACGACCTTATCACCAAAGGCGTCGACGAGCCTTACCGCATGTTCACGTCCCGCGCCGAGTACCGCATACTCCTTCGTCAGGACGATGCCGACATGCGCCTCACGCCTCTCGGCTACAGCATCGGACTCGCAAGCGAGGAACGCTACCGCCTCATGGAAGAGAAGCGTCACCTCCGCGACGGTCTAATCAAGCTTTCCGACACGCTCACTGTCCATCCCGCTCAGGTCGAGGCACTCCTGAATGAAGTAGGCACGACGCCACTCCGGCAGGGTACCAAACTCACCGACCTTGTACAGCGTCCGCAGCTCGATATCCGAAAACTGGAAAAATATATCCCCGAACTCGCGGCGTATATCGCCTCCATCTCTGAAAACCGTCGCGACGAAATCGTCGAGGCTGCCGAAATCCTCATCAAGTACCGCGGCTACATTGCCCGCGAGCAGCTCGTCGCCGACAAGCTGCGCCGCCTCGAAGATGTCCGCCTGCCGAAAGACATTGTCTACGCCGACATCAAGGCAATCTCCACCGAAGGACGCCAGAAACTCGAGCGACATCGTCCCGCAACAGTCGGAGAAGCATCGCGAATCCCCGGCATTTCGCCGAGCGACGTCAACATCCTTCTCCTTCTGCTTAATCGCTGAATTTCCGTTTTTCGGAAATTCTTTCAGCGAAATCAAGAAAAAATAAAATTGTTCCACGTGGAACAATTTCGACTTAAAAAATAGAAAATCAAATTATTATATCGCCAAAATGGAATATATCAAATCAAAAATTCGCGACGTCGCGGACTTCCCCGCAAAAGGCGTTCTTTTCAAGGATCTCACCACCGCATTCAAGGATCCCCGCGCTCTCCACATCATCGGCTGGGATCTTTCGCAGCTCTATCGCGACAAGGGCGTCACTAAAGTTGTAGGCATCGAATCGCGCGGCTTTATCGGCGGCTCCATTCTCGCCTTCGAGCTCGGCGCAGGCTTCGTCCCCTGCCGAAAGCCCGGCAAGCTCCCCGCCGACACTATCCGTCAGGAATACGCCAAGGAGTACGGCACCGACGTCATCGAAATCCATCGCGACGCCATCACCCCGGACGATATCGTTGTCATCCACGATGACGTTCTCGCCACAGGCGGCACAATGGCGGCTGCGATCAATCTCGTAAAGAGCCTCAATCCTAAAAAAATCTATGTGAACTTCATCATCGAGCTCACCGCCCTCAACGGTCGCAACCTTCTCCCATCCGACGTCGAGGTCACTTCCCTCATCAAATACTGAGCCCTACCGCATAGTTCACGCGCCGACAGTCTTCTGCCGGCGCGTGCTGTATATTTCAACGTTCTCTTGCCTCGTGAGGCAATTGCAAAGATACGCTGGAGCAGGCATGAAAATTGGTATTTTTAACTTGAACTGGATTTTTACACTTCGGGGCATAGGGAGGATGTGCGGGATAAAATAGTGTGAAGTAAAAATTTTTGGAGTGGGTCGATGCAGTCTTTTGAGGAGTGGAGAGTCTATTAATAATAATTTTGTATCGATGGACATAAAGCGAATTGTAGAACAATGTAAAACGGGCAATAGAGAAGCTTTCGGCGCTCTCTATCGGACGTATCTTAACAAGATGCGGACCGTAGTGGCATGTTATGTTCATGATTCTGATGCTGTATGGGATGTCATGCATGATGGATTTCTTATCGCTTTTGTTTCGATAGGCTCTCTGAAGGATGCAGCGAAAGTGGAAGTGTGGCTTACGTCGATAATGAAGAATCTTGCGCTCAGCTACCTGAA
>JAGBDG010000310.1 GCA_017937625.1 Muribaculaceae bacterium
CACACCGCCCGTCCCGGGCACCGCGGGAGACACTATTATCTTAACTCTTTCAACTTTCTACACTCTCTTTCTAACTTTCAACTAAAGAAAAAAGGGCGCGCCTGCGGAGAGGCACGCCCTTTTTATGGGAATCAGTGAATATTATTTCACGAGAACTTTAGTACCGTTGACGATGTAGACACCGGCGCTGAGACCGAGGACATCGTTGTAGTCTGCGGTTTCGAGAACCTTGACACCTGTAAGGCTGTAGACATGGAAGAGTCCGTCTGCCGACACGACAACGTTGCTGATAGCGCCGGTCGACGAGATTTCGTATGTCAGCTTAACAGCCGGAGCGTCGTTGCCGTCGAGTACGAAATAAGCAGCAGGGAACGAGATGACATATACGCCTGCTTCGGTATATTCCTGCGGGAGATTGACAAGAATCTGGTTCCATCCTTCACCGTACTCGGCGTCTGGGAGGTCGACAGATGCGCCGCCGTCGATGGTAAGCTGACCCTTGCCGGAGCCGATACCGGCTTCAAAATAGTCGACGAATGTCAGCTCAATCTGTTTGGGAAGGCTTGTGACAACACCTTCTTCGGGATCGCTCTTGATGTTCAGACTGATTTCTTCCTTGATGACATACTCGAAAGAAAGTTCGGGAGCATCCGCACCCTCGTCGCCGAGGAGGAAGTAGCCTGCGGGGAAGCTGATGACGTATGTGCCGGGGTCGGTGTATTCCTGAGGAAGGACTACAGTGCACATATTCCAGAGATCATTGTCAAGCTCAACATCGCCAAGCTTGATGGGTTCGGCGCCGTCGATAGTAAGCGTGGGGGCGCCGGAGCCGATGCCTACAGAACTGTAGTCTGTGAACAGCATTTCTATACGCTGCGGGAGAGAAGTGACATCGCCGGGCGCGGGAGTGAGCGCGACGTTGCATGTGCCGGGCTGTTCGCCGCCTATGACGGTAAACTCATACATAACCTCGGCGCTGTTGCGCGCGTCGAATTCCTCGCCGATCATGAAGTAGCTTGCAGGGATAACGAGCATATAGTCGCCACCTTCGGTGATTGTCTCGTCGAGAACGAGAGTCATGCCGGGGCAACGTGAGCCGAGTTCATAGTCGTCGGGAACAACGTCCTTGACGTGAGCCACGATGTCGCGCATCTTCACAACGTATGCGCTGCCGACTTCAACCCAGTTGAAGGATATGCCGCGGTTACCTGCGCTGACGTGGAACTCGCTGACGGAGGTCAGAGGCTCCTCGCCTACAGCTGTCACCTCATATTCCTCATAGTTGGCTTTGGTGTCGTAGGAGTAATAGAAATAGGTGTTCTCGTCTTCACCGAGGTTGCCCTTGACGCACCGACCTTCGGCATCAATTGCCTTGAAGGAGATGTCGAGCTGAGCGGTAAGAGTTGCCATGAAGTCCTCCGACACCTTGAGTTCCCAGATATTGGAGAAGAGGACACCATCGTTGTCTTGCGGATCAAGAGGAGTGATGGACTCGAAAGGATATGTGGAGCCCATGCCGGTGTTGATGAACGTAGTCTCGCTGTCGAGGCGTACCAGACCGTCGAACTTGACGGTGAATACATTGTCAGAAGCCGAGAGAACTGTCTCGGGATCGGGAGTGATGCCTTCGAAAGCTACGGAGCTATACACGTAAGGCATAGTTGTGCCGCGCCAGTAGATGGTGGCGCTGCCGATGGGATCTTCCTTGTAGTTTTTGTCCATCTCGGTAGCCCATGCCGTGAAAGTGACACTGTATTCGTGTCCCTGGAAAAGCTTGTCGTAGCCATGGACCTCGGCCTCGTATGAGCCGTCTTCCTGACGGTTGAGCCATGAGTATTTGAGAATTGTCTGGTCGGGATTGGTAGGATTGAGATCCTCAATCTCATAGACAATGTACATCTCGGGGTATTTCTCGGAATAGTTGGTCTCAATCTTGAGAACGCCTATATCTGAGATGCTGGCGAATTCAGAACCGTTTGCGGGGTCGGCGTAGGTAATGACAAAAGCGTCGTAGGTCGAGCATACGTCAAGACTGTGGTCAAAGCCATCCTCCGACACGAGGTTGTCAAGAGTGACGGTGACATTCTTCTTGCCTTTCACTTCTGCCGGAATAGCGAAGGTGTATTCGGCGCTGTTGCCGTCGGCAGACTGGTCGGAAACTTTTGCGGAAGCCTTGTCGACAACCACGGTCTTGGTAGCGTCACCGTCGGCATAACTGATTTTGAAACCTGTGAAGGAGAATGTCTTGAGAGGGCTGAGATATACGCTGATTTCCTCAACGCCATCGAGGGTCGAACCGTTGGCGGGAGTGAATTCGGCGGTGATTACCGAGCGTTCGATGAGCTGGTAAGGAATGCTCCACGAGTAAGCGCCTATGGTTCCCTGTCCTTCGCTCTGTACGGGGTTGCCGAACTTGTCGACAACGCCGACGAGCTTCACGCCCATGGTCTCATAGACCGTTCCGGACTCAAGAGGGGTCATTGTCAGAGGTGTACGGAGCTTGCCTGTAAAGTCGGCGCGGAGTGTCTTGGCATCATCCGAAAGGGTAACGGGAACAACCTCGGCGTAAGCGCCAGCTTCGCTCTCGATATCGCCGTAGATGAGTTCTACGCGCGTATTGTTGCCGATACTGAGCTCGCTGTCGAAAGTCTTGGAGAGGATACCATCGGCATCGCCCTGCTTCCAGAACGACTTGAAGACAGCGGGAACTGTCTCAGCCGTGCTGACAGTGGGTATCGAGCCGCAGATATAAGCGAAACTTACATAGCCCCGGTCATCTGTGCCGGGATAGACACTGCCGGTGGCGGACTTCACGTCTTTGAGCCGGACATAAATCTGATCGCCGGGATTGACGCTGCCGTCCTGGATGAGCGGCTTGAGAGCGCTGTAGACAGATACGGAAACGTTCTTGCCATTGACTGTCGTGGTTGCGGATACTGTAGCTTTTTCCGAAGTCTTGGAGTTGGTGTACTCAATCACGGTAGCATCCTTGTCGAGGTTTACTTCGCGGTTGAAGTAGAACATCAGGTTCGGATAGTTCGCGAAGTTCAGAGTCGAGCCGGGATTTACGTTGAACTGAGCCTGCAGGGGCTGCTCGGCAACACCGTCCATATAGAATGTCACCGTATTCGCTGCCATTGCGAAACGACTGTAGACATAGTACTTCGTGCCTGCGGAAACCTGATACTTTGTTGTCGGACCGCCTGCAAGATATGCGAATTCACCTTCCACGGCTGAGGTATGCGCCTCATCGACGTAAAGGTGGATGTCACTGCTGCCCACCTGCGTCATCACACCGTCGGAAATGGCTGTGATTGTCGCTGTGATTTCGTTATACTGCGGGATGGTGTAGGTCTTGCCGAATTCCAGCTCGCCGAGGTCTGTCGTCGCCGCGGCTGCCTTGAAGCTGCCTGCGAGAGCGACCATCGCCACGAGAACTGAGAAAAGCGAGAAACTACTTAATCTGGAGATAAAAGTTTTTCTCATTGCATATAAAATTAGATGAATAAAAAATTGGATTTTCGATAATCTGAAATAGAAGCCTGTCAAGAGAAATAAAAATATCTGCAATCCCTTGCGTAAACCGGTCAAGGGATTGCAGAATTTATCATTTATCTGACAAGAGCTTTGCGGACAACGGTTGCAGCGGGTGTTGCAACGTTTACAATGACCGCGCCCTTGTAACCGCCGACGTTGGCGACGACTGTGCCGTTTCCTGCCGCTGAAGCTATAAGACGTCCGTCGGGAGCATAGACGCTGACATTCGCCTTGTCGCCGGCAGCGACCACAACATTGCCGTCGACAACGGCTACATTGATGTCGCCAGCCTCGGCAACGCCGTTCTTGTCGATGCCTGTAGTGGAGCCGTTGATGGCGACACGGTTGGCGTTGATGACATTTCCCTTGCCCGGGTCGATGAGCATGACCACGAGCTCGCAGTTGGCAGCGTTGCTGACAGATGCAGGCATAGGCAGAGCGAGTTTGACATCATACTTCTCGCCTGCGGTCATCTTCGACGGAATCAGACCGCCGGTACCGTTGCATGTTGTGCCGTAGTAGCCGCGAGCCACGTCGTTGATGACGAAAGGATATACCATCGAGCCCATCGAGCCGTAAGCGCCGCCTTTGCCCCATTCGCCGAGGTCTGGATCCTCGACGCCGGAGAAGCCGTTCTGCTGGGCAGTCGTGAGGTTGTTCTCGAGTATCACGGCAAACACGTTGATGCTGGTGTTCTCGAAATTCAGGGCATTGCGAACTGTGCAAACGGCATTGACTGTCTTCGAGCTTTCGTCGTATGCCGACTCGATGTCTATGTCGAAATCGGCAGGCTGGCTGAGCTCGTTGCGGAAGATATCGAGCCATGTCAGGATGTCAGCTCCGGTCTCGCTGTCCTTGAGTCCGTTGCCGCTGAACATGTAGTCGCCGTCGTTGCTTACCATCGGGAAGGAAATCTCGCCGCGGTTGATGCGTGCGGCGGGAGCCGCCGACATGCCGAGAAAATCGACATAGCCGCCGATACCCGCGCCGAGCTGGTCGCCGCCGAAGGCGCGGAGGCAGACGGGAATAAGCTTCTCGGGATAGAGAGACTCTATGTTCTCGAGAGCGCGGAAGCCGAGAGGACAGTTGGAGCATGTCATGCCGGAATACTCCTCGATTACGATTTTCTTATTGGGCTCGAAAGCGAGGTCACGTATTTCGCCGCTGACGACGGTGCTTTCGTTATCAAGCGATATCTCCACGCTGAACGGATGAATCTCGCCGACTGTCAGCTTGAGAGGTGTCTCGAAAGCATATTCGTATACATCGTTCTTCTTAAGTGCGAGACCGCTTTCGCTGATTTCGTCGATGACGTTGCCCTCGCCGTCTTTAAGAATGAGTCTGACAGTGGAATATGTGTCGACCTCCGATGCGACAGTGATGTCGCCGCTGATAATCTGCTCCTCCTTGTTGACCACGCGGGAGCTGTGGCGGAATGTGGAGAGGAACTTAAGGTCGCGGATTACACGGATATTGTCGACAAACACAGCGCTCTGGTCAGTATTGTCATTGAGGAACGCGATATAGACGTCCTTGCCGGCGAACTGCTCGAGAGGTACGTTATAATCCTGCCAGTCATCCTCGAGGTCTTCCTCGGATGCGCCGGGAGAAAGAACCTCGTCGAACACAAGGGTTCCGTTCGCCCGGATATCACTGACGATATCTTTGGTGAAAGTATTGTAGACATTGCTGCTGCAGTAGACGTAGACTTTCAGACGGTCGGTCTTGTCCATGAGGTAGCTCTGAGCCTGGAACGTGAGGAAGCAGTCCTTGTCGGGGATAAAGAGCTGCGGTACAGCCATCCAGTCGTCTGCCGTACCACCATCGGTGTACATCGAATGCGATGCCATAGCCATGTCGAATGTCTCGGTGCTGCTGCGCACAAAATACCATGGCACGTCGGCGGTGAAGCCCCACGATGCGGGAATGCCGGACGGTTTCTTACGGTCGCCGTCGTAGAGGATGAAGTCGTTGGCGTTGGAGCAATCGGAGCTGAAGAGATATTTGTCGTCTGCCGAAACCTCGCGGACATACGAGCCGTGATAGGTGATGGTGATTTCCTCGTTGGCGCCTGCGCCCGACACATCGGAGACTGTACCCGCCGGAACAACCACCTTATAGTCTGTCCCGTTGAAAAGATACTGGGTGCTTACAGGATAGAGTACTATCTGGTTGGCTCCTGAAGCTATATTGAGAGTGGCGTAAGGCTGCTCCTCACCTATGCGGTAAAGATAGGCAAGCGCGCCCTGAGCAACGCTGACCGTAGCGTCAAAAGACATCACCATCGGATTGGTGTTGACGTCGAGTGAGCTTACAGAAGCCCCGTCGGCGGGATATACAGCCGTCATCTTAACGGGCGCGTTCTCACGACCGGTGAACTTTATTTTTATTTCTTTAGAAGTGACATCATGGTCGCCCTTTATTCGCACGGCGCCGGCGGGGAGGGTCAGAGTGTAGCCGACACCGGCACGGAGCTCGCGCTGGCGGAATGCGAGACTAACGACATTTCCCGATGCGGTATAGCCGTTGTTCTGGAGCGGAGTCCAGCTGTCCTGACCGTCGTCGGATGTGAGCTTGATTCGCGAGTAGCTGCAGTTTGTCTCGATCTGGCGGTCGAACGACACGCTGACGTTGCTGACTGTCGACATGATGGTGCCCGATGCGGGAGTGCTTGCATAGTTGGCGAGAAGGTCCACTTTTGCCGCCGCTTCCGAGAGAGGTTCGGGAAGTTTCAGCAGATATGTCTCGTCGGGATTGGGAAGCATCAGGACAGTAAGACCGTCCTCCGATACCGAGATAGGCTTGCCTGTGTTCGTGTAGTTTGTCAAAGCCTTGAAGTCTATGCCGTAGACTTGTGAGAAGATATTGTTGAGATCCACGAAGTAGTTGCCGCTGCGGACGAGCATCGAGGCGTAAGGATTGCTCGCCGGGGACACTGCGTAGATGACTCCGTCATTGAGAATCTGGAAACCGATGACATCGTTCTCCCCCTCCTTGTTGAAGACAGTGAATTCGTCCTTCTCGACATCATATTTGAAAGTGGAGCTGTATTCGGTTCCGAATTCCGTACCGTTATTCTCGACTATGTAGGCGCAGCCGGTTACGAACTTGCCGTTGTGGCTCATCTGTGGTGAATCGACGAAATAGAGGTTATCCCATTTCGGTTTCCATGCGCCACTGTGGTTCTCGGTAAAGCCTATCATCTTGTAGGTATGCTCCTGAATGTCGTAGAGGTAAGAGCAGAGCGACGCCGGAAGAATATAGCTTACCGACAGCGAGCCAAGGATATATCTGCCGTCTGATGATATTGAGTAAAAGCAGTTCTGATGCTGGTCGAGATTGGTCATGTCGAGAGTAGGAATGCCTTCGGTAGAGAGGAGCTCGCCTTTAGTAAGGTCGTAGGCGACGGGATAGGCGCCCCACGAGAAATCGGGCGGGGTGACATAGCCTACGGCAAAATGTCCGTCGGGAGTTACTGAGTTGAGACGTCCCGCGCGGTAGCCGGATGGAGTGGGAAGAAGTGTCCATTCGCCGGTACTTTTGCTCCAGTACGCGGGTCTGCCCTGGCATTCGCCGACGACGATACTGCCGTCATCGGTGATGTCTGCTACGCCCGACAGTCCGGAACTGTGAGAGATGTCGGTCTGCGCCTTTGTGGCAAGATTGTAGATGACACCTCCGGAAGGGGCTAAGCTTCCGTCGACTTCGCTGCCCTTCTGCGATATAGCCCACTCGCCGTTGTCCGACAACATGTCGAACATCGACGGCAGCTTGGTAAATTCCGGGGAGCCTTGCGCGGAAAGAACTAAAGGCAGAGAGACTGCCAGTAACGAAAACTGTTTCTTTCTTAATTTCATGTGAATATTGGATTGGCTGCAGAAATATTAAACAAAAAACACCGAACAACTGCGCCATGGGCGGTCATTCAATATTTATAAATGTGACACACTGTTTTTTCACGCGGTAAAATTAGCAACAATTTTTCATTTATGAAGCATAAGCCTTTAATTTTTTAATCATAATGGCACAAAATTCAGCAAATATGTTTACCTTTGCACATCAAATACAAATTAACCCTACAAACCTGAAATAAGTAATCTATGAAACTGTCACACATCATAACTCTTGCATGCATCGCTTTCTGCGCGCTTGCAGCAAACGCCCAGCTCCCTTCTGTTCAGCTCAAGACCCTCGACGGCAAGACTGTCGACACTGCGAAACTGTCGAACGACGGCAAGCCTTTTGTAATCAGCTTCTTCGCCACATGGTGCAAGCCGTGCAACCGCGAGCTCAAGGCTATCAGCGAGGTCTATCCCGACTGGCAGGACGAGACAGGCATGAAGCTTATCGCAATTTCCACCGACCAGGCTCAGAACGCCAACAAGGTGAAGCCCCTCGTCGACGAGAACAGCTGGGAATACGAGATTCTTCTCGACCCGAACAGCGACTTCCTCCGTGCCATGGGCATCCAGATGATTCCTCACGTGCTCATCATCGACGGTGACGGCAAAGTCGCCGAATCGCGCAGCGGCTATACCGAAGGCAGCGAGCAGCACATTATCGAGAAAATCCGCGAGCTTATCGCAAAATAAGCCTCCAAAATCTTACGAATATCTTTAACTGATGAACCTACAGAAAAGCCTGATTGTCTGCATTCTCGCCGGAGCACCTCTTGCTGTTTCGGCACAGTATTCGGGCGACGGCATTCCCGACAGAGTATCCGTTCACGGAAGCGTCCAGGCAGACGTCCTCTTTCCCGAAGATGACGCCACCATAGGCACGGAGAAATACAGCGAAAAGATTCTTGGCAACTTCTACGCAAACGCCGGCGTCTACAGCAAATATGTCGACGGCGGCGCCCGTATCGAATACCTCGAGCACCCGCTTCCCGGCTTCGAGAAAAGCTTCAAAGGCTGGGGTCTCGCCAATATTTTCGTCAAAGGCAAGTACCGCAACATGGAGGTGACGCTCGGCGACTTCTACGAGCAGTTCGGCAGCGGATTCATCCTGCGCACCTACGAGGAACGCTCGCTCGGCATCGACAACTCTCTGCGCGGCGCGCGACTGAAGTTCAACAATATCAAGGGCATGCGTCTCACGGCGCTCGCCGGCATACAGCGTTGCTTCTGGAACTGGAGTCTCAAGTCGAAAATCGCCGGTGCCGACGCAGAGGCTAACCTTGAGACATATTCCTCGAAACTCCGTGACCACAACATCATCTGGACCGTCGGAGCTTCGTACGTCTATAAGCACGAGAAAGACCAGGACATCATCGTTCCCGAGACCGACCTGCGCCTCAACCTCCCGCTGAACGTAAGCGCTTTCGACGTCCGCACCCACTTCAACAAGGGCGAATGGGACATACTCGGCGAATACGCATGGAAAAGTTCAGACCCTTCGGCAGACAACAACTACACATACGCCAAGGGCAACGCACTTATGCTCTCAGGCTCGTACTCGAAACGCGGTCTGAGCGCCCTCATTCAGGCTAAACGCAGCGAGAACATGTCGTTCCGCTCGCGCCGCGCGCAGCTTCTGACAGGAGCATTCATCAACAACATGCCGGCGTTCGCCTATCAGCACACCTACGCCCTCGCCGCCATGTATCCATACGCCACACAGGCGGCTCCGGGCGAATGGGCGTTCCAGGGAGCGTTCTCCTACCAGTTCAAGCGCAAGACCGCGCTCGGAGGCAAATACGGCACCAAGCTCAAGGCTAACATCAGCTACATACGCGGCATCAAGCGCGAGGACGCCGTTCCCGTCCACGGCTCAATCTACGGCACCGATGGCGGCAAGACAAAGTTCTTCGGCTTCGGCGACGTATACTACACAGACCTCAACCTGCAGCTTGAGAAGAAAATAACATCGGCGTTCCACCTCAACGCCATGTACATGTACCAGCGCTACAACCAGTTCGTAATCGAAGGTCACGGCGGCATGGTCAACGCCCACATCGGCGTCCTCGAGGCTAAGTACAGGTTCGACAAGCGCTTCACCCTCCGCGGCGAGCTCCAGTACCTCGGCACGAAGCAGGACCGCAAGGACTGGTGCTACGGACTCGTAGAGCTCTCCGTACTCCCCTACCTCATGTTCTCGGTCAGCGACATGTGGAACTGCGGCGGCGACGACACGCACTACTATATGGCGACGATAACCGGCAACTATCGCTCCAACCGCCTCATGGTAGGCTACGGACGCACGAAGGCAGGCTACAACTGCTCAGGCGGTGTATGCCGCTATGTTCCCGCAAGCCGCGGCTTCCAGCTCTCCTATAACTACACTTTCTAATCTCTCCAATACTCCCCTAAAGTGAAAAAAATCCAGATACTCTCAGCTATAGTTCTCGCAGCCGCAGCAATGGGCTGCGACGACATCAAGGAAAGCGACCGCTACATCCCCCTTGAGGAAGTGCACCCCGTGCGTGCCGTCCTCATCGAAGAATTCACCGGTCAGATGTGCCAGAACTGCCCCGACGGACACCGTATGCTTGAGTCGCTCAAGAAACAGTATGGCGATTCCGTCATCCCAGTATCCATCCATGCCACAGGTCAGGCTATATCGGGAATGATGGGCAATCTGCAGGGTCTCAAGACCGACGACGGCGACATCTACTCCTCCCGCCACAAAATAGATGGAATTCCTGCTGCTGTCATAGACCGCAGCAGCGGCCCCCTCAACCTCGCACAATGGTCCGGCGCCGTCCGCGAGGAACTGAAAAAGGACACACCTGTAAAGATAACCGTTTCGGCATCATACGACAATGTCTCGAATCAGATAACCGCCGACATTGACATGAAGTCCACAAAACCTGTCAACTGCACGCTGCAGGTATGGCTCACGGAAGACGGCATCGTCTCATATCAGGTCGACGGCTCGCAGCATCTTATCGATTATGTCCACAACCACGTATACCGTGCGACAATGAACACTGTCAATGGTGAAAGCGTAAATATTACTGACGTGACTACTCTGTCATATTCAATCGAAGCTGATTCAAAATGGATTCCGTCGAACATGACCGCAGTAGCCTTTGTTTTCGACAACAGCGGTGTCCTGCAGGCTGCGTCTGCGCCTGTCAGCGTCGCAATGGCTGAATAAATATGAAAAAGAAATAATTAAAACACATACTGTATGAAAAAAATCTTTACTACTCTTGCTCTCGCATTCGCGTGCGTCGCTCCTTCGTTTGCTGCCCTGACTGCTACTTACGATGGCAAGGCAATTGAATATGGTGATGTTGTCACGCTTTCTGCTGAAGACTTCAAATCAGCGTTTCCCGGAATGACTCCATTTAGTGCTGAAGCTGATTTTGACATACAAACAGATGCCAAAGAAGTAGCATTTTCTCTTAGCGCTGATTGTCCGTATTTTCAGTACTGTATCAAGCAATGCTTCGATCTGAAACTCGTCGGAGATGAATACACTGCGAGCGGCACAATCAAACCAAATGAAGTATTACAAATTCATGTAAATTTCATGGGAGTAGATGCTCTTCCTCAGGAAGCCGGCGAAATGCATATTATCCTCGACAACGGCAACGAGAGCGACATGCTTGCGTTCACCGTCAAGTTCGACACCAAGCCCGCAGGCGTTGAAGGTCTTGAGACAGCTGTCAAGGCAAGCTACCGCAACAACGTCCTGACCTACAGCCTCGACGCTCCCGCAACTCTCGCCGTGTATTCCATCACCGGCGCAGTCGCCCTCAACCGCACTGTCAGCGGCAACGGCAGCGTTGATTTCTCAACCCTTCCCAAAGGCATCTACGTCTACACCCTCGGCGGAAAGGCTAACAAAGTACTCGTAAAATAACATCAGTTTTTCCGATACCGCAGCCGGCTCGACAGCCGGCTGCTTTTGTTTACGGTCAGTGGCAAAAACAAATAAAAAATTGGCACATATAGCCACTGAAAAGCAAGCGCAGGCACGTATGTGGAAAAAATTGCGTAATTTTGCAAAGGTATGCGCACCAACAGCGCACGTTTTGAAACAGCATGACTTTAATCAGTTCACTCGCAACATTCGGCAGATACTGCCTCTTTATGAAACGGGTTTTTGCCATTCCCGACCGATGGTCGCAGTTCGGCAAACGCACCCTTCAGGAAGTGCACAAGCTCGGCATAGACTCCATACCTCTGGTACTTATCATCTCGCTCTTCATCGGAGCCGTAATCACAATCCAGATGGAGCTGAACACCACATCGCCGCTCATCCCGGCGTACTCCACCGGTCTTGCCACCCGCGACATCGTGCTCCTCGAGTTCTCCAACTCCATCCTGTGCCTTATCCTTGCCGGCAAGGTCGGCTCTAACATAGCTTCGGAAATAGGCACCATGCGCGTGACCGAGCAGATCGACGCCCTCGACATCATGGGCATAAACTCGGCGAACTTCCTCGTCCTTCCCAAGATTGTAGGCTTCGTCGCATTCATGCCCGTGCTCGTAACGTTCTGTATGCTCATGTCGATGCTCGGCGGCTTCGGTGTAGCGCTTTTCACCGACATCATAACCGTAACGAAATACACTTACGGCATCACGGCATACTTCACCGAATGGTACGTGTGGTACGGTCTGATAAAATCGCTCGTATTCGCCTTCATCATCGCATCGACCGCATCTTTCTTCGGCTATACCGTCAAAGGCGGCGCTCTCGAAGTCGGCAAATCGAGCACCGACGGTGTGGTTGCAAGCAGCATCTTCATTCTTCTTTTCGACGTTATCCTCACCAAGCTCCTCCTGCAATGATAGAAGTCAAGAATCTTACCAAGTCGTTCGACGGCCGTACCGTGCTCCACGGCATCGACGCCACTTTCTATACCGGCAAGACGAACCTCATCATAGGTCAGAGCGGCTCCGGCAAGACAGTCCTCATAAAATCGCTCGTAGGACTTCTCACGCCTGACGAGGGAGAGATACTTTTCGACGGTCGCAATCTTCTGTCGATGAACCGCGAGGAAGTCGCATCGCTGCGCAAGGAGATAGGCATGCTCTTCCAGGGCTCCGCGCTCTTCGACTCCGAGACCGTACTCGGCAATGTCATGTTCCCGCTACAGATGTTCACCCGTCAGAGCCGTGCCGAGATGCGCGAAAGGGCAATGTTCTGTCTCGAGAGGGTGAATCTTAAAGGCGCGGAGAACAAATATCCCGCCGAGATTTCAGGCGGCATGCAGAAGCGCGTGGCGATCGCCCGCGCCATAGCCCTTAATCCTCGCTACCTTTTCTGCGACGAGCCCAACAGCGGACTCGACCCCAAGACCTCGATTCTCATCGACGAACTCCTCAGCGACATCACCCACGAATACAATATCACCACCGTAATCAACACGCACGACATGAACAGTGTGCTCGGCATCGGCGAGAACATCATATTCATCAACCAGGGTCACCGCGAGTGGGTAGGCGACATGTCACAGATATACACGACGGCAAACGAAGCGCTCAACAATTTCGTATTCGCCACACGCCTGTTTCAGGAAGTGCGCGAATATGTGGCTGAACACGGCACCATAGACAAAAACAAGAAATGAAGTTTTCCGACATCCCGGGACAGGAGCAGGTGAAAGCGCGCCTGCGCAGCATGGTGGATTCCGACAGGATTCCACACGCTTTCGTACTCGAAGGTCCCGCAGGTTCGGGAAAATTCGCCCTGGCGAGAGCCCTGGCACAATATATCCACTGCACCCACCGCACGCCCGACGGCGAACCCTGCGGAAGATGCCCGGCATGCGTCCAGCATCAGAGCTTCAGCCATATCGACACACTGTATTCCTTCCCGGTAATCAAGAACGGCAGACAGACAGCCATCTCCGACGACTATCTGACGGAATTCAAAGATTTCCTGGGCGAGTCGCCTTTCATGGATTTCAACCTGTGGCTCGGCAAGCTCGGCAACATAAACGCCCAGCCGCACATGTACGTCGAGGAAGGCGCGGAACTGCTCCGCCGCCTCGGCTTCATGACCCGCAGCTCGCGATATAAGATTGTCCTGATGTGGCTTCCCGAGAGGCTCAACGAGGAAACAGCCAACAAGCTTCTCAAACTCGTCGAGGAACCCACCGGCGACACCGTCTTCATCATGACGAGCGACAATCCGCGCGCCATACTGCCGACAATTTACTCGCGTACTCAGCGCATCGCCGTACCGCGTTATTCCGATGCCGATGTCGCGCTCTACCTCGTCGGCAAGGGCATCAGTCCGGCTAATGCTGCCGACGCCGCTCGTGTTGCTCAGGGCAACATGAACCTTGCGCTCCGTCTTGCAACAGGCGACGAAGAGAACGCCACCTTCTTCGACCTCTTCGTCCGCCTGATGCGTCTCGCCTACGCACGCAAGGTCGGCGAGCTGCGCGAATGGAGTGTCGAGGTCGCAGGACTCGGCAGAGAGACCGAAATAAAGTTCATCGACTACTGTTGCCGCATGACACGCGAAAGTTTCATCACCCATCTCCATGTCGACACTCTCCTGTCGATGAGCGATGCCGAAAACGCGTTCGTTCAGAAATTCTTCCCGTTCATCAACGAGAAAAACGTAGAGGATATCGTGGCTCTTTTCGACCGCTCGCGCCGCGACATCATCGCGAACGCCAATGCCAAGATTGTATTCTTCGACGTGGCTGTGAAAATCATCATGTACATACGTCGCAAATGAGCAGCGATCGCGTTTTTCTCCGCAGTGTGGCGCAATACTACTGCAAGGTCAATACCGACAGCCGGTTTTCCGACATCACCTTTGTACTGCCGAACAAGCGAGCCGCCGGTTTTCTGAAAAAATATATGCGCGCCGAGCTTGACGCGGTGACGATGATGCCACGCTTCATGACAATGCGCACTTTCCTCGACATCCTCTCCGAACGCCCCGAGGGCAGCAGCCTCCAGCTGCTTTTCACGCTCTACGACGCCTACCGCAACGTGCTGAAAAAGCTCGGACGCCACAGTTCGACACGCGAGTTCGACTCCTTCATCTTCTGGGGCGACATGATGCTTTCGGACTTCGACGATATCGACAAGACGCTCGCCAACGCCGACTCAGTATTCAAGAACATCCGCGACATCAAGGACATCGTCGCCGACTATCTCAGCAACGAACAGAAGGAAGTTATCAGAAGAGTATGGGGAGAAAGCCGCCTGACGACATGCATCACCGAATTCTGGGCTCACCTCCCGGAAGATGCGCCCGAGGACAGCGTCAGCAGAAAGTTCCTGTATCTTTGGGAAATCATGGCCGACATATACAAAGAGTTCCACCGCCTTCTCGACCTGCAGCAGATGGCGTCGGCAGGTACGCAGTACAAGACAGCTGTAGATAATTCATGCCGTCTTTTTGACGAGGACTCAGCGGCGCCGATGCACTATGCTTTTGTCGGTTTCAACGACCTTTCGAAGGCGGAGACTCTCATATTCGACAAGCTCAGGAAAAGCGCCGCCGCCTCGTTTTTCTGGGACACAGCCCCTCTGTCGCTTTTCAGCGATTCGGAAGGACTTCCCGAGTCGTTGCGGCGTCTGAAGAGACTTGTCCGTAACTTCCCCGCGCCCGAAGACTTCGAACCTGGTATGCCCGACGGAATGCCCGAAGTTACGGTTACTGCCGTACCGTCGAATGTGGCACAGACCAAAGCTGCAGGCGACACTCTCCTCGAATGGTACGGCAAAGGCTATCTCAAGGACAGCCCCATGAACACGGCTATAGTGATGCCCGACAAAGGGCTGCTTCTGCCCATGCTCATGGCTGTTCCCGAAGAGATTTCCGCGGTCAACATTTCCATGAGTCTTCCTTTCCGCACCACAAATTTCGCCATACTGCTCCACTCCATCATCTCCATGCAGCTTCGCGCGCGGCGACGTGCAGGCGCGGAAACCTTCTTCTACGCTGATGTGCTTCAGGTGCTCCAGCATCCGCACATCCAGGCGATAGCCGCAGAAGATGCCGACAGAGTATCCACATATATTTCGGAAGGAAAGGTTTACAATGTTGAAGCATCCGAGATCATACGGATATCTCCCCGCCTCGCTCCCGTCTTCACACCGCTTGCCGAGGATAACGACGCCCGCAAGGCTAACGACTATCTCTGCGGGCTTCTCGACTGGATAGGACAGGAACTTCAGGCTATATCCGGTGGAAAACCGACATCGGAAATCAACGCCATATCTTATTTTCTCTCTGAGCTCGACCGCCTCACACGCCTTGTCGAAGAACACAAGGTGACGATGGAAAACCATACTTTCCTCCAGCTTTTCGAGCGCATTTTCTCTTCCCGCGACCTCGACCTGAGCGGCAAACCCCTCGAAGGGCTCCAGATACTCGGCGTCCTGGAAACGAGAGCGCTCGATTTCGACAATGTCATCGTGCTGTCGATGAACGACGGTGTCTTCCCACGAAAGCAGTACACCCACACGATGATTCCAAACAACCTGCGCAACGGCTATGACCTTCCGGACTTCAACAGTCTCGAATGGACATATTCGTACTCCTTCTTCCGACTTTTGTCAAGGGCAAAGCGCGTGGCGATTTTCTACGACTCCCGCTCCGACGGCAAAGGTCAGGGCGAGCGTTCCCGCTACATAACCCAGATGCGGTATCTGGTACCGGAACTGAAAATCAGCGAACGCCAGCTGAATATCGGACAGCAGACCAAGGCAACAGGAAGTTTCGAAATCGAGAAGACTCCTGCCGTAATGAAGGAACTGGCTCAGTTCAAGCCCGGAGGCAGACTGAAAGTGTCGGCTACGGCACTTAAAGAATATCTGCAGTGCCCCTTCTCGTTCTATCTCAAATACGTCCGCGGAATGCGGGGCAGCGACGAGATGGTCAACTACCTCACGTCGGCAAACTACGGCACTATCGTCCACAATACCATCCAGGAACTTTTCAAACCGTTCCGTAATAAACTTGTCGGCAGAGAACAATATGACCGCTGGCTCGCCAGCGCGCCCATCGAGAGCATAGTCACAGACCAGCTCATGAGCATCCGGCAGCACCCGTCGTCAGTGAGAACGCTCAACGCCGAAGAAAACGCGGCCAAAGAGGCTATCTGCGCCATCGTACGCGCCGACCTGACGGCAGAACGCGACAAATACGGCTCGACCGACTTTACATTTGTCGAGAATGAATACAAGGTCGACACGATTGAGGATAACACGGAGTGGAAAATCGACGATGAGCTGTCGATAAACTTCTATATGTCCATCGACCGCCTCGACCGTCTGAGCGACGGACACTTCCGTTTTATCGATTTCAAGACAGGTAGAGAAGATACCTTCTCAAAAGAGATGGAAGGCGTTTTCAAGCGCGGCGATTCCGCCAAGCACGGCTTGTTCCAGATACTCACCTACTGCGAGGCTTACAAAAGCATCTTGGAGCCCGACGCCGACATAGTGCCGTTAATCCATCCCATGCGAATGCTCACAAAGGGTGAAGGCATTCCGGACATAAGCATAGGCTCGAACCCGGTGACAAGCTACAATAAGATCCGGGATACCTTCCGCCCGCAGCTCCACGCTCTGCTCAAGGATATTTTCGGACCGGAGAAGAGTTTCACGCAGTGCGAAAATACAAAAAACAATCTGGAAAACGTCTGCAGCTACTGTAAGTTCGTCTCCTTATGCGGCAGATATACTAAAGACTGACATGGCTGGCATATATCTTCACGTTCCGTTCTGCCACGCCAAATGCGCCTATTGCGACTTCTATTCGGTCGCGCGTCCCGACTATGCCGAGATATACGCTTCCGCTGTCGAGCGCGAGTTCGCTCTTAGAAACATTGAGCTTGACGGTCAGCCGGTCCGCACTCTGTATTTCGGCGGAGGCACCCCGTCGATATTGCCCGCGCATATCTTCACGCGCCTCGCCCGCATGCTCCGCACGGAAGAGGTCGATGAATTCACTGTCGAGGCGAATCCGGAGGACATTGACGATGACCGTATCGCCGCATGGCTAAATGAGGGTGTCAACCGTGTGAGCATCGGCGTACAGTCGCTCGACAATGCCGAACTGAAGGCAATAAACCGCCGCCACAGCGCCGGCGATGCCCTCCGTGCCATCGCCCGGCTGCAAAAAGCCTGCATAAGCAATATCAGCGGCGACCTCATATACGGTCTGCCCGGTCAGACATCCGAATCATGGCGCGCGTCGGTTCGCGGGCTCGCAGTGTCGGGCGTGACTCATATCTCGGCATACTGCCTGAGCTACGAGGAAGGCACACTCCTGACACGAAAACGCGACAGAGGCGACATCACAGAAGCGTCCGACGAGCAGATTGAGGAATATTACAGCATACTTTGCGACGAACTGCGCCGATCGGGATTCGAACACTACGAAATATCTAATTTTGCGCTGCCGGGGAAACGTTCCCGACATAATTCAGCATACTGGCGCAGCACGCCATATCTTGGTCTCGGACCGGGAGCGCATAGCCTTACTGCCTCCGGATTGCGGCGCTTCAATCCTTCGGACCTGCGCGGATACATAAAATCGGAAGGCAATATCGTCACCGATGACCCGGAAACGGAAACAGACAGGATAAACGACCTTATCATGATACGTCTGCGCACCGCCGAAGGCATCGAAAAGGCATGCTTACCCGAACGATACATGGATGAAATCACAGATTCTGCGGCGAGATGGCTCAAAAGAGGACAGCTTGCCGAAAACGGAACGCATCTCTATATCCCCGAAAAAAGCTGGCTTATGTCCGACGCGATAATCCGAGACCTGATGATATATTAGAATAACCGCAGGTGCTTGGCGTAGAAATACAGAAGTCCCTGCAGATGTCGTCGGCCTGTGGCTGAGAATAGTTTTTTCGTTGTCGCTCTCTGCCAGTCGTGGACGATGGTAAACTGCGGGCAGTACACCACTCGTTTCCAAATTTTCCTCACTGCCATACAGAAATCAGCGTCCTCCGGACCGTAGAAAATCTTCTCGTCGAGCGGACCTGCCATCTCATAGACGTCGCGCGTGAACATCTGCGCGGCACCGATGATATAGAAAGGCTCCAGTTCGTACTCCGGCACATTGTCTGCCACCGACGTACGCTTTTTACCGGAAAGTACATTCTTGATTTTCACACCGATGCCCGGAAAACTCTTAAAACTTCTCTGTGTCTCGCCGCCAGGGCTGACAAGGCGCGGAGCCACGATACCCACTTCGGGATTACGGCGCAGATAGTCGGCGAGTCCGAAGACTGTCTCTTTGTCTGCGACTGTGTCATTGTCGAGAATCATCAGATACTCCCCGGTGCACCTCTGCAGTCCCGCGTTGCGTCCGCGGGAAATGCCTATATTCTTGTCCTGTACAATCAATCGGACAAGCGGGAACTCCGCACGCACGGCATCGGCGGTTCCGTCGGTCGAGCCGTTGTCCACAAGAATCAGCTCGCAGCCCGGCGCCTCGATGAACGAGGCGAGCGAACGCAGGCAGCGCAGAGTCAGCGCCTTCTGATTGCACGTGAGGACAACAACGGAAATGTTCATCAGCCAAAAAGTTTGATTTTAAGAGCCTTGAGTGCCTCGATGAATTCCGCGGGCGAGCGGAAACGCCTTATCTGCCTGGTAATAAAGCGCCAAGAGAGGAAATAGCTCAGATTGTTGCGGAAAAGCAGCTTTTCCATCTCCTTCGACGACAGCGACGGCAGGTTGAGAATCGACTCGCGCTGAACGTCCGTAGGAACATACTCGTCGTTGGCTATCCAGCCGTTTTTCTTGCATATCTGGTAGTATTCCGTACCCGGAAAGGGCGATACAATGTTGAACATTACCTGATCGACATCAAGTTTCTTCGCCTCTCTAAGCGTATGCCGCACCGTATCCTTGTTCTCCAACGGACTGCATCCTATGAGGACGTTGAGCTTGACTGGCACTTTATATTTCTTCAGAAGACCCACGGCACGATAGATGTCGGCAGAAGTGATGCCCTTGTTGATATACTTGAGAATATCGTCGTTGAACGACTCGACACCGAGATCGACGTAGCGGCAACCGCTTTCGCCGAGCATCTTCGCAATAGGCTCCGTTATGGCGTCGACGCGAGCCTGACAGCCCCAGACAATGCCGTAACGTTTCATGATACCGCACAGCGCTGCCGTACGTTCCTCGTTCCAGATGAAGTTGTCGTCCATGAAACCGATAGCCCTCACGCCCTGCGAGGCGAGCATGGCGACTTCTTTCTCCACATTCTCGGGCGAACGGAAGCCTATCGTAGGTTTGCGTCCGTGATCTTTGCGGAACTCCATCTCGCGGGCGAATGTCAGCGACGACGGCACGCAGTAGATGCAGTGATAGGGGCAGTTGCGCGACGTTATCATCGTGGTGTAAGGTCCGGTCTTGAGCTTAGGATTATGATAGACGGCATCGCCGAGAAGATGTCGCGCCGCGAAAGGAAGACTGTCAAGATCCTTAATTAGAGGACGCGGACGGTTGTTGACTATCTTGCCGTTGCCGTCCATATACGACAGACCGTCGATACCGGAAACAGGTTTACCGTTGCCAAGAGCCTCGACAAGCTCTTTTACAGTAAACTCAGGCTCTCCGCGGACAACATACACATTCTTGTCGACAAGACACTTGCTCACAAAGTTGGTCGGACCGGGACCCGTAAGCACGACAGGGACTTCCGGACGGTATTTTCTGATTACCGATATCGCCGAAAGGTCTGTCGATATCGATAAGTTGACGGTCCATATCAGATAAGCGTCCGAGTCATCCTCGCTGAAAAAGCGGTCAAAAGCCTCCGGAGTCGTATGATGATAGACGAAATCCTTATAGCGCACCTCGGTACCCGACATCTGCTCAAGAACAGCGGCTACGGAAAGCTCATAGATGTTCGGAGCGAGATAAACAACTCTGGTGCAGCCCGCCGTACGTTCTGCGGGCTGCTTATGGTCGAAACAAGGAGGTACTATAAATGTCAGCTTCATCGCAATTTTCTTAATACTCTATAGTAATAACGTTAAGCGGAGGACAATTATTGCAGCAGGCTTCAGGCACCATCAGCTGCACTTGACAACGTTCATTCCACAGCGAAGGCAGTCGAAATCGAGCCTGTATGTGCCGGAATCGTTCTTAAGGAAAAGCGGCGACGGAAACTTGCGCGCCCCATTCGTCTTCAGGCATGCTCCGAGCTCGCGGCGGATACAATAACGCGTGCTCATCACCTGAACCTCGCCTTCCGGTTTGGTTACCTCTATCGCTTTCTCATCTATGCGCGCACCGTGCTCGCCATAGAATTTTTCGGCAAGATTATTTGCCACATTGTCGTGGTATGTCAGCGGCGGAAGTGTAGCGAAAGCGTCGGGCGCGAGAACGCATGCTTTGCGTCTGTCGAAAACGTAACATGCCTCGGCTGCTTTGTCAAGAGTCTCGAAAAGTCTTCGGCGCGCTGTCGTAAGAACCGATGCCGCGATAAACCGATTCTCGCACATGTCGGCGAGCGAACGCAGACGGTAGATAGTATCGCCTGTCTTTGAAAATACTTTCTGATGCTGCTCTTTCTGCTCTGAGCGTGCCTCGGCGAAAGGACATCCGACTGCTATCGTCACCGAGCATCCGCGGGCATCGTTCGCCGTAAGGTAAAGATTGTCGCCGTCACCGTCAAGACATACATCCACGTCTATGACACGCCGGCATGAAGCGTCCGGACGGTCAAGAATATCGAAAAACGCCTTGTCGCTGTTGCGGTATATCACGGTGCCGGCGTGTATGTCGTTCAGCTCGCGTGCAGGAAAGAGACGGTTGCCTTCCGCCTTGTTCAGACGGAAACCGCAGAACACGCCGTGTCGGTCGAAATATCCAAGTCCGTCGCCGTTGTTCAGTTTCTCGTCGAGACGCGCGGTTAACACTCCCTTCGTCCTGTCATAGCTTACAACTTTTCCCACCGGCATTCCCGCCCATTTTGGCGTGTCAATCGAGCCCATGCGTGCAGGGGCGCCTGAGAGAAAATAATTAGTATAGCCACGGTTAAAGGTGCGCCGCAAGTCGGGCTGAAATCCGCATGCGCTCTCGCCGGCGGAACTGCGGACATAACGTCCGCCGCTCGCTGCGATTATATCGTTGAGACGACGCGAATATGCCGCCGTGACATTGGCGACGTAACGCGCGTCCTTGAGTCTGCCTTCTATTTTGAAAGACGATGCGCCCGCCTCTACAAGTTTTTCGAGATTCGCGCTCTGGTTCATGTCGCGCAGCGAAAGATAGTGTTTCTCTGGAGCGACATCATTGCCGTCCTTGTCGACAAGCCTGTACGGCAGACGGCACATCTGCGGACACATGCCGCGGTTGGCGCTTCGGTCCATGGCGACACATCCTGCCTGGCAGTCGCCGCTGTAGCTCACGCAGAGCGCTCCGTGGACGAATACTTCGACAGGCACCCCGGCAGCATCTCGTGCTGCACGTATCTCCTCAAGTGTGAACTCACGTGGAAGAACAAGCTGCGAAAAACCTGCCTGCGCAAGACGATATGCCTTTTCAGGAGTCCTTATATCACACTGCGTGCTGGCATGAAGCGCTATCGGAGGCAAAGACATTTCAAGATACGCCATGTCCTGCACGATAAGCGCATCCACTCCGGCTGCGTAAAGATCCCACACCATTTTTTGTGCTTCCTCGAGCTCATTGTCGAAAAGAACGGTGTTCATGGTGACGTAGACGCGCACCCGGTACTGATGTGCGAAACGGACAAATGCCGTTATGTCCTCGACACTGTTGCATGCCGACGAACGGGCGCCGAAAGCAGGCGCGCCTATGTACACGGCATCGGCGCCGGCGAGCACTGCGACTCGTCCGGTTTCCGCATCGCGTGCCGGAGCGAGAAGTTCAAGAACGCTTGCGCTCATAGTAGTGATAAATGCCGTCGAGTATGCTGAAAGCCTCGTCGCGCGAAGCCGTTATGCGCTCGGGTCGATGCGCGTCGCTGTTCACGAGTATGGTGACGCCGCTCTCCATAAGTCGCGGAAGATAGCGCTCCGACGGAAAGAAGAACCCGTGCTCGGTACGTGCCTTTGTGTTGAGTTCTATCGTCAGGCGATGTTCGCAGATGTAATCGAGAAGCGGCTCGATGCAGCCTCTGTAGAATTCGCTGTCGGCGATTCCGGGCGCATATTCAGAAGCATTGTGCCCGACCTTGTCGAAATGTCCGAGAATATCGAATCCACCAGCTTTCACCATGTCGAGCGACTGACGGAAAAACGTGTCGACAACATATTCGATGTCGCCACGGAAATTCTCGGTCATCCGCTTCTTGAACCGTTCCGCGCTGCCGTCTATGTCGATGTATTCTCCGTCCTGCGACGGTATGAAATGAACCGAACCTATCGAATAGTCAAGAGGCAGGTTGCGGAAATAATCTACGGCAGGTCCCCAGTCCTTTCCGAGATAGTCTATTTCCATGCCTATATAAAAGCGGCAAGCCGACAATGACTTGTCAGCCTGTATACGGTGCGCCTCGGCAAGAAAATCGCCGACGCTCTCCTTGCTCATGTTGCACGGAGAAGGTATTGGCAGCGGGCTGTGAGGAGTGAAGCCGTAGTAACGCATACCGCACGCGACGGCGGCTGCCGCCATGGTCGCCATGTCGGCATGACCGTCGCAGAACTGTGTATGGCTATGAAAGTTATAGTTTCTTGAGTCGGATATTATGCTTCTGAAATCCATAAATAACACGTTAATAAGCTACATCGTGGATTAGGACGCCGCGGCGGCTGAGAACGAGGTAGCGCACAAACATTGCGACACAGGTCAGGTCGACCATACCCGCAATGCCAAGAGCCCAGGACATCGGAAGACCGAAGCCCTCGGGAGAAGGAGCGACAAGGATGTAGCTTACCACAACCATTGTCATATAAATTGCCGGTACAAGGCAAATCACGTATGCGCGTCTGTGCCGTGCGAGATATACCGTCGCAGCCCACAGGGTGAAGGCGGCGAGTGTCTGGTTAGTCCATGCGAAGTAGCGCCAGAGGACGTTGAAATCTATCAGCATCAGGGTGAATGTCGCAGCGAAAAGAGGCAGCGACACAAGGAGACGCTTGACAAATTTTTTCTGGTCGATGTGCAGGAAGTCTGCCACCGTCAGACGTGCCGAACGCAGTGCCGTGTCGCCCGTGGTGATGGGAGCGGCGACGACGCCGAGCAGAGCGAGTATGCCGCCGAATGTACCGAGCCAGCCGACAGAAATATCATGAACCATGTCGCCTGTCGTGTGTGCCGACATGTATTCTGAAAGCTGTTCGTAGCCGCCGGTGAAAGTGATTGCCGCGGCTGCCCATATCAGAGCCACAATGCCCTCGGCGACCATTGCGCCGTAGAATACGGGGCGTGCAAGCTTCTCGTTCTTGAGGCAGCGAACCATCATGGGCGACTGTGTGGCATGAAAGCCGGAAATCGCGCCGCAGGCGATGCTGACAAACATCATCGGGAAAATAGGATGTGTCTCGGCGCCGGCATGGCGGTTAAAGAGACCGTCGGCAAGACCGTCGGGAATGGGATGACCGCCGAAAAGCAGAACATACAGCAGTCCTGCCGCCATGAAGAGAAGCGCGAAACCGAATAGCGGATAAATCCTGCCGATGAGCTTGTCGATGGGCAACAGCGTCGCCAGCAGATAGTAGAGGAAGATGCAGGCAATCCAGAACGTGGTATTTGCCCAGTCGGGAGTCATGCCGGCGATAAGCCCGGCGGGAGTGAGGATGAAGACCGCGCCAACAAGTACAAGCAGCACTGTCGATACGACGCGGATAATCTGTTTGACAGCCGGACCGAGCTCGCGACCGACGAGTTCGGGAAGCGAGTCGCCGCCGCTGCGTACCGACATCATCGCGGAGATGAAATCATGTACTGCACCGGCGAACACCGTTCCCAGCACTATCCAGAGAAAGGCGGCGGGACCGAACATCACACCCATGATGGCGCCGAAAATCGGACCGAGACCGGCGATGTTCAGAAACTGGATGAGGAAAACCTTCCATGTTGGCATTTCCACATAGTCGATTCCGTCGTATTTGGTCTTTGCGGGCATAAGCCGCTTGGAATCGATGCCGAAAACCTTTTCCACGAGGAGACCATATACGAAATAGCCTCCGATAAGTATTGCGAGAGAAATCAGGAGAGTGGTCATTGCTTGATTTCAGGCGTAGAAGTGGGTGACTGGCTGAGAGACTGGCGCATCGTGGTATCTGCCTCCATATTTTTCATTCGGTAGTAGTCCATGATACCGAGATTTCCGCTAAGGAAAGCCTGAGCCATTGCCTTGGGCAGCTCGCACTCGGCTTCGATGACTTTTGCACGCGCCTCCTGGGCGAGAGCTTTCATTTCCTGCTCACGCGCGATTGCCATGGCGCGGCGTTCCTCTGCCTTCGCCTGGGCGATGTTCTTGTCTGCCTGAGCCTGGTCGATCTGGAGTGCGGCGCCGATGTTACGACCTATGTCGATATCGGCGATATCGATGGACAGAATCTCGAAAGCCGTACCGGAATCGAGACCCTTGCGGAGAACGAGTTTGGAAATAGAATCGGGATTCTCGAGCACCTGTTTGTGGCTTTCGGACGAACCTATTGACGAGACGATACCTTCTCCGACACGAGCCAGGACAGTATCCTCGCCCGCGCCGCCGACAAGCTGGCGTATGTTGGCGCGTACCGTAACGCGAGCCTTGGCAATCAGCTGGATGCCGTCCTTTGCGACAGCGGTTACAGGAGGCGTGTCGATGACTTTGGGATTGACACTCATCTGTACTGCCTGGAATACATCGCGACCGGCAAGGTCAATGGCGGTAGCCATCTTGAATCCGAGGTCTATGTTGGCTTTCGAGGCTGACACGAGAGCATGAACGACACGCTCGACGTTGCCGCCGGCAAGATAATGTGCCTCGAGGTCGTCGCGGGTGACATCTTTAAGTCCTGCCTTGTGCGCCTCTATGAGAGCGCGGACAATGACACTTGCCGGAACCTGACGGATACGCATCAGGATAAGCTGGATAAGCGATATGCGGACGCCGCTTACGCGAGCCGATATCCACAGAAAGAACGGGCAATAGTAGAAAAACACTATCAGGAAGACAATGCAGAATACTATTAGCAAGATTACTGTAAGTTTCATGATGATTTATAGATGATTACGTTATTTTCTATTTTCGAGGCGCACGACCTTGTTGCGAAGTTCGGCGACATTGAGACGCATTGTCTCCGTAGTGGCTTCTGAAGCGAGAATTTTCTTGGAAAGCGACTTATCGCCGTTACGGTAGCGCAGACGGAGGTTCTGCTCCTTGGCAAGCTGTTTGTCAAGCTCGCGCACAGCCGCAAGATACTTTATCATCTCGCCGCGCGCAACACGGTTTCTGAAATCGTTCAGCGATGTGTACACCTTTCCGTTGCCGGCGTCGAAAGCAAAACTTGCCTTGGTGTCGCTGCCCTCCTCGTTCTGTGCCGGAAGCTTGCGTTTTAGGATTTCGGCATAGTCGGTGTCGGGTTTTCTTGTCAGCGCTATGTTGTCGAGACGGGCGTACGAAAGAAGATTCTCGTCGCCGGGCTCTACGTTCACTCGCATCTGCGAGGGTTCGAAAACGTAGATAGTCACATAGCCTTCGGGGGAGTTTCGGTCGGTGACGAGCCATCCGAGACCAGCCGACTCGTCAATGGCGAGAAGATAGTCGTTTGCCGGCGAGTTATAGGGGAAGCCCATATTCTGCGGCGCATAGAACAAGCCGTCGTCGCTTTGTCGGGTCATGAAGATGTCATAGCCGCCGAGAGAGTTCTTGCCGTTGTTGGCGAAATAGAGCGTCACACCGTCGGGCATGAGGAACGGGTATTTGGCATCGCCTCCGTCGCCGAGATTGCCTTCGAGAACCTGCGCCTGCTCTACCGAACCGTCAGCGAGGATAGATGCGCTGTGAAGCGTGAACACGTCTGCCGAATCGGTTTCAGACCATACCACCAAATTGCGGTTCTGCGGAAGATACGCTGTCGACAGGCGTGCGCCTTTCGTGGCAACACCGAGCTTGTTTATAGCTTCGGAAGCAAGAATACTGCCCGCTTCGGGACTCAGACGGATGGCATTGAAGAAGTCAGCTTCGGGAACGGAAAGAGAATCGAGTATTTCAAGTTTCTCGACGCGGTCAAGCATGTTTTTAAGTGCTATGATACGGTTGTTGAGTTCCGAATAGCTCTCCGGAAGATCTTTCTTGTCCTTTTTCAGCTGTTCTTCCCATGACTCCATAAATTCCGAAGCCTCGTCGACGCTATATTCGGCAAGCGAAGCCTCGGCAAGAATACGCGACGCGTCGGCAACACCGCGGCTCACAGCCTTCTTCAGAGGTTCCGTTGCCTCATCAGCGCGTCCGCTGGCATAGAGCGCAGCGCCGAGATAGTAGTTCGCAGTTCCGTCGCGAGGTGACTTGCGTAATATAACCCGCAGTTTTTCTATTGCCTGGTCATACTTGCCGTTGCGGTACAGACGCTTTGCCTCGTCTATGGGGGCTGCCGAGGCGGCGATACTTCCGACGAACGCAAGGGCTAAAATATATTTTCCTAATTTCGTTTTCAACATTGCTGTGTTCTGTCTTATTTTATGCCTCTCGCGGTGAGCGCCCTGTGGTAACGTGCCGCGTTGATACGGTGACGGTTGTAGTCGACCGCGAAATCGTGATAACCCGAAAAATCGGATTTAGCACACATATACAGGAAGTTATGTTCCGGAGCGTCAAGCACTGCTGAAAGTGTCGAGCGCTCGGCGATGGAAATGGGACCCGGAGGCAGACCGGTATTCGTGTATGTGTTATACGGAGAGTCTATTTTCAGATGCTGACCGGTGATGCGGCGGAGAGTCGGGTCGCCGAGAGCGAATTTTACGGTCGGGTCAGCCTGCAGAGGCATATTTTTGGCAAGGCGGTTGAGGTAGAGACGAGCCACCTTGGGGCGCTCGTCGCTTTTTGCCGTCTCTGCCTCTACGATGGATGCGAGCGTGTGCACATCTTCGGGAGTCAGACCGAGACCCGCTGCTTTAGCGCGACGCTGATCGTTCCAGAACGACTGTCGTTCGGCAAAAAGTTTCTCGACCACATATAGCGCCGATGCGGTCCAGTAGAACTCGTAGGTATCGGGGATAAAAGCCGACGGCTGCTGCTCCTTCGTAAGCCCGGCTTTGCCGAGCATGCTGTCGGCAGCAGCCACAAACGATGCAGAGTCTATCTCCATGACCTCGCTCACGCGGCGCGCGAGGTCGCCGACAGTACGCATATTGTTGAACGTAAGGCGCACAGGCGTCTGGTGTCCGTTCGCAATGTCGCGCGAAAGACGCAGGCTGCTCTCCCCCGTCCCGACAAGATAAGAGCCGTGGGCACGTTCGGCGATGCCGCCCTGAAGCTTCCATAGGCGCGCCGTCTTTCCGCCGAAATCCTTGCCGAGCGCGTCTGTCAGTATGCGCTTAACTTCATCGGAGTCGGCGCCGCGAGGTATCTCGACACGCACAGGCTCGTACTCATAACGACCTATGAACAGAGACTTCACCACAAGGCAAAGGGCGAGCACGACGACAACTGCGGCTATTATGATGATTCTACTTTTATTCATATTGCAAAGTTAAAAATTTGCACGCAAATAAACAAAGCGGGAAGGACTATTTCGTCCCTCCCGCCGGTATAAAAGCGATTATTATTCAGTAGTATCAGAACAGACTCCAGCTTACTGTCAGTCCTGCCATGACAATCGAAACCATCGACATGAGCTTGATGAGGATGTTGAGCGAAGGACCGGATGTATCCTTGAAGGGGTCGCCGACGGTGTCGCCGACAACGGTAGCCTTGTGGACATCGCTGCCTTTGCCGCCGAAATGACCTTCCTCGATATATTTCTTGGCATTGTCCCATGCACCGCCAGAGTTTGCCATGAAGATAGCGAGCACGAAGCCTGCGGAAAGACCGCCTACGAGAAGACCGAGAACGCCAGGAACGCCGAATACAAGACCTGTCACGATGGGAGCGATGATGGCGAGAACCGACGGGAAAATCATCTCGCGCTGCGCACCCTTGGTGGAGATATGTACGCAACGTGCGTAGTCGGGTTCAGCTTTGCCCTCGAGTATGCCCTTGATTTCGCGGAACTGGCGGCGTACTTCGTCGACCATGTGAGCAGCGGCACGACCTACTGCGTTCATTGTCAGACCGCAGAACAGGAATGCCATCATTGCGCCGATGAACATGCCCGAAAGTACCTTCGGACTCATGAGGTTCACTTCATAGAGTGTCATGAAGTCGAGGAACGACATTTCGTGGATGTCCACCATCTTGTCGCCGAGCTGTATTGTGGTTTCGCCGAGACGTGCGAGACCGATACGGATTTCTTCGATGTAGGAAGCGAGAAGAGCGAGACCGGTCAGCGCTGCCGAGCCGATTGCGAAGCCCTTGCCTGTGGCGGCTGTCGTGTTGCCGAGCGAGTCGAGCGCGTCGGTGCGACGGCGGACTTCCTCGCCGAGACCGCTCATTTCGGCATTGCCGCCCGCATTGTCGGCGATAGGACCGTAAGCATCGGTAGCGAGTGTGATGCCGAGGGTCGAGAGCATGCCGACAGCGGCGATACCGATGCCGTAAAGACCCATTGCCACATTCGAGAAGTCGAAGCCCGAAGCGAACCAGTAGCTGAGGATAATGCCCACGACAACGGCGATAACAGGAATTGCTGTCGATACCATGCCCAGACCGACGCCGGAGATAATCACGGTAGCAGGACCGGTCGTGCCGCTTTCGGCAAGCTTCTTGGTAGGTTTATAAGACTGTGATGTATAGTACTCCGTCGAGCGGCCTATGATAATGCCGACGAGAAGACCGATGACCACCGAGCAGCTGATCATCCACCAGTTGTTAAGACCGAGAAGCCACAGAATCAGGAATGTGGCGCCTACGATAAGAATTGAGCTGAGGTTCGTTCCGAGCGAAAGAGCGCCGAGAAGGTTCTTCATCGAAGCGTCCTCGTTGGTACGGACCGAGAAGATGCCGATAATGGACAGCAGAATACCCACGGCAGCGATAAGCATAGGAGCGATGACAGCCTTGTACTGCATCACCTCATCTCCGCTAAGAAGATAGGCAGCAGCACCGAGAGCCGATGTCGCGAGGATAGAGCCGCAGTACGATTCATAGAGGTCGGCACCCATGCCTGCCACGTCACCGACGTTGTCGCCCACATTGTCGGCGATTGTCGCGGGATTGCGCGGGTCGTCTTCGGGAATGCCTGCCTCTACCTTGCCGACAAGGTCGGC
>JAGBDG010000311.1 GCA_017937625.1 Muribaculaceae bacterium
GTGTGTCTGTTTATTGCCTCCGGCAAAAATGAGGGGATGGCACGTGACACCCCGGAAACGCGCTGCTTTTTCCGGGGTTGAAAGCGGCTGCGCCGCCTTGCGGCAGAAGTCCTATTATCTTAACTTTTTCGACTTTCTAAACTCCTTAAACTAACCCAGATTCCAAGATGCGGAAAAAGGAAGGATGACGGGTGAAGCGAAGGGGTATTTTTGTGGTCAAAAAAACGGACCATGGAAAGTAAAAACACGAGACTTCAGAACTTTGTCAGCGGCATGCTCGCCATCGTCGGCACGGCGATACTCGTTGCGGGATTCATCGTCAACCCGCGCGGCGAGATACACTCGAGCGTGCTCATAGCCTTCGGCGAGTGCATAACGTTTGTGGCGGCGGTGTTCGGCATCGACTACCGGCGACCCAAGGCATAAAACGACGAAGCGGCGTACCAGACGGTGCGCCGCTTCGTATCTATCTATATCTGTCAGAGTCCTTTGCCGTGGCAGTTCTTGTATTTCTTGCCTGAGCCGCAGGGGCATGGATCGTTACGTCCTATTCTCGGACCAGCCTTGACGGGCATAGGCTTCTCGCGCTCGCCCTGCTGCGCCGAAGCAGCCTGACGCTGGGCGTTCTCGCCGGGAAGATTCTCCTTCGAGGCAGTGTAGTTGGGACGCGTGCGCTGCTCCGCCTGTGTCTCGTGGAGCTCGGGGCGCTTAGCCTGCTGCTCTTCCTGCTGCTGCTGGCGAGGGTCGGGCTGACGCATGTAAATCTGTCCGCGCATGAGCGCCGACACAGCCTTGGCGTTGAGGTCGCTGAGCATGGTCTCGAAGAGATGGAAAGACTCGACCTTGTAGATTACAAGCGGGTCTTTCTGCTCGTAAGCGGCGTTCTGCACGCTCTGGCGCAGCTGGTCGAGCTCGCGGAGGTGCTCTTTCCAGAGTTCGTCGATGGTGACGAGCATGAGCGCCTTGTGCCATTCCTTGATGATGTTGCGGCACTCGGTGCGCACGGCTGTGCGGAGGTCGACACGGAGGTTGAAGATGCGCTTGCCGTCGGTGATGGGTACCATGATGAGACCGTCGTAGTCGGTGTTCTCAGCCATCTGGGTGATGACGGGAAGCGCCACCTCACGGATTCTGTCGCTCTTGCGGTCGAGCTGCTTAGTCGCCGCCTCATGGAGCGCGTCGATTTTCTCCTCGCGCGACATGTTGGCGTACTCGCCCTCGGTGAAGGGAGCCTCCATGGCGAGGATACGGAAAATCTCGGTACACAGGTCGGGATACTGCGCGGGCGACTCGTTGGCGAGAACGAGGTTCTCGACAGTGTCGTAGAGCATGTTGATGACATCGACGCCAATACGTTCGCCGAGAACGGCATGGCGGCGGCGCTCGTAGATGTAGTTACGCTGCTTGTTCATGACGTCGTCGAACTCGAGGAGGCGCTTTCGGATGCCGAAGTTGTTCTCCTCGACACGCTTCTGGGCGGTCTCTATGGCATTGTTGACCATGCGGTGCTCTATCATCTCGTCTTCCTTGAGTCCGAGGCGGTCGAGCATCTTGACGACGCTGTCGGTGGCGAAAAGGCGCATCAGCTGATCCTCGAACGACACGAAGAACACCGACGAGCCCGGGTCGCCCTGACGTCCGGAACGTCCGCGTAGCTGACGGTCGACGCGACGGCTCTCGTGACGCTCCGTGCCGATGATGGCAAGACCGCCCGCTTCGCGAACCTCAGGCGTCAGCTTGATGTCGGTACCACGACCCGCCATGTTGGTGGCGATGGTCACGCAGCCCTTGCGACCTGCCTGGGCGACAACCTCTGCCTCGCGCTGGTGAAGCTTGGCGTTGAGCACCTGATGGTCGATCTTCTGCATCTTGAGCATGCGGCTGAGAAGCTCGGAAATCTCGACGGACGTCGTGCCGACAAGGACAGGACGTCCCTGGTTGACGAGCTTGACGATTTCCTCGATGACAGCCTTGTATTTTTCTTTCTTCGTGCGGTAGACACGGTCGTTCATGTCGATACGCGCGATAGGACGGTTTGTCGGGATGGTGACGACGTCGAGCTTATAGATATCCCAGAACTCGCCCGCCTCTGTCTCGGCGGTACCGGTCATGCCGGCGAGCTTGTGGTACATGCGGAAGTAGTTCTGGAGAGTGATGGTGGCGAAAGTCTGTGTCGCAGCCTCGACCTTAACGCCTTCCTTAGCCTCAATAGCCTGATGGAGACCGTCGCTGTAGCGGCGGCCTTCCATGATACGACCTGTCTGCTCGTCGACAATCTTGACCTTGTTGTCGTCAATGACGTACTCCTGGTCGCGCATGAAGATGGTATAAGCCTTGAGGAGCTGGGTGACGGTGTGTACGCGCTCCGACTTGATGGCGTAGTTAGCCATAGCCTCGTCTTTCTTCTCCTGGCGCTCGGCGGGATCCTGGATGTGCTCGAGCTCGGAGAGCTCGGCGGCGATGTCGGGCAGAACGAAGAACTGCGGGTCCTGCGACGAGCCGGTGAGCTCGTCGATACCCTTGTCGGTAAGCTCTACGCTGCGGTTTTTCTCGTCGATGACGAAATAGAGCGGGTCGGTGACCACGGGCATCTCGCGCTGGTTGTCCTGGAGGTAGTATGCCTCGGTCTCGAGCAGGATGTTCTTCATGCCCTCCTGACTGAGGAAGCGGATGAGGGCGCTGTTCTTGGGCAGACCCTTGAACGCGCGGTAAAGCAGCAGTGCGCCTTCCTTGCGTACAGCCTTGTCCTCGGATGCGAGCTTAGTCTTGGCATCGGCGAGGATTGCGGTGACGAGGCGAGTCTGGGCGTTGACTACCTTCTGGACGTTCGACTTGAACTGGTCGAAAAGCTGGTCGTCTCCTTTAGGAACGGGACCGGATATGATAAGAGGAGTACGGGCGTCGTCGATGAGCACGGAGTCGACCTCGTCGACAATGGCGTAGTAGTGCTTGCGCTGCACGAGGTCGTCGGGCGCCATTGCCATGTTGTCGCGGAGGTAGTCGAAGCCGAACTCGTTGTTGGTGCCGTATGTGATGTCGCACTCGTAGGCGCGGCGGCGCTCCGGTGTGTTGGGCTGATGCTTGTCGATGCAGTCGACGGATGCGCCGTGGAACATGTAGAGCGGACCCATCCATTCGGAGTCACGCTTGGCGAGGTAGTCGTTGACCGTGACTACGTGGACGCCTTTGCCGGAGAGCGAGCGGAGGAAAACGGGGAGCGTCGCGACGAGTGTCTTGCCTTCGCCGGTAGCCATCTCGGCAATCTTGCCCTGATGTAGGACTATACCGCCGATGAGCTGCACCTCGTAGTGCGTCATGTCCCAGGTCATCTCGTTGCCGCCGGCCATCCAGTGGTTTTTCCAGATAGCCTTGTCGCCTTCGATGGTGACAAACTCGCGTCCCTGACCGGCAAGGTCGCGGTCGAACTGCGTGGCGGTGACCTCAATGGTCTCGTTCCTGGCGAAACGCGCCGCGGTCTCGCGGACTGCGGCGAAAACTACCGGCAGGTGCTCGTTGAGCTTATCCTCTATGATGTCGAGAATTTTCTTTTCGTGTTCATCGAGCTTGTCCCAGAGCGGCTGTCGCTTCTCGAACGGAAGCTCCTCAACCTCGACGCGAATCTTCTCGATAGCGTCGTGGTCTTCCTTGGTGGCAGCGGCGATGTCGGCGCGCACCTCGGTGATTTTGGCGCGCAGGGCGTCGTTGTCGAGCTGTTCCATCAGGGGAATCTGCTCCTTTATTTTTGCCAGAATAGGCTGAATCGACTTAAGGTCGCGGGTCGACTTGTCGCCGAATATTTTTTTCAGTACGGTTGTAAATGACATATATATGGTTTGTTGTTGACGTGTTAAAGATCCGCGAAACGTGGCGGACGGACAAAGTTACAAAAAAACGGTTAGAAAAAGGCTTCCGCGCTTATTTTTTGAGCTTTACGGGAGCAGTAGCGGCGGCATTGGGCGACCTGATACGCAGAATACGTGCCATCGTGGGCGCTATGGCACGTGCGTCGACAGGATTCTCGAGTGTCTGCGCAGGCACCGAAGGCGCCAGGATATAGACTGGCGCGAGCGAAGAGCCGCCGGTCTGTATCAGACCCTTACGCGCCGAGTCGGGGTTCAGATTATTATAGTCGTCGACCACCTCGAAGCCCGGAGCGGCAAAGAAAAGGACGTCGCCCGCCGTGGACACCACAGTATTGCGCTTCAGTGCCTCGGGATTCTCGCCGGCACGTCCGGCTATGACTGCGTCAATGGTATAGACACGGTCGATGCCCGTCATGCGCGCCAGGAACTGCGAGACTTCCTCGCGTACGGCGGCGATGTCGAGCTCGAGCTCTTTTATAAGCTTATGGTTGAGGTAGATGTGTCCGTTGTGGTATGCCGAGACATAGTCGCCGTTGCCGTGGAGCGCCATGAGGTAGACATTGAGGAGCGACACAGCCTTGCGGGTGGAGAACTCTCCGTACGGTATCTTCCATTCCTCCTCGTCGCGGCGGCGCTGGGGACGCGGCGGTGTTGCCGCAAGCATAAGCACAGTCTTGTCGAGACCGACACTTCTGTCAATGTCGGAGAAAAGTCGTGATAAGTCCCTGTCGAGACGCACGTAGGCGTCCATGGTCTCCACACGCTTGTCGGCGGCGCGTCCGTAGGGGTATGGCGTGAGCGAGTAACCGATGTTGAGAACGTCGGTTATGCCCTCGTGCGAACCGAGCTTCTGCGTGCGCAGCAGATCGGAGGCGACAAGCGTCACCTCGCTGTTGAGCAGCGGCGAAGTCATGAACATATCCAGACGGTCGGCGCTGTTGCGCGGGAATACATGGCGGAAAGGATATTTCGACAGATACTCCGGCACATTGGGATATGATGCGAGCGCCGGTGTCCAGCTCATTGTGTCGAGGCGTGCCATCAGGGGCATGAGTCGGTTGCGCGCCGCTATGCTTGCGGGCATGTCATAGTATGCCGTCGACGATGCCCAGTTGCCCGTGCGGGCGTCGAGCCATACGACCCCGGTTGCATTGTGCCCCGCCATTCCTATCGCGGTGCCTGCCGTAGGCGCCACGGAGTAGACGAGCGAATTGCCGCCGGAGGCTATGCGCATCTCGTCGGAAAGGGTGGAGACACGCAGCGAAGCGGGCGAAAAACCGACCGACGTATAGTTGCCGAGCGTCGAGGCGTCGGAGTAGGCGTACTGCGGACGCATGCCGAAACGGTCGTAGTATGTGTTGCCCCCTATGCCGGTGACGGACGGTCCGGCGCCCGACATGAGTGTGGCTGTCGCGGCAGTGGCGTCGACCGGAGTGCCGTAGTCGGCTGTCAGACGTGCTCCGTCGCGCTCCAGACGCATGAAACCGCCCTCGGTGAGCTGAGAGCGAAGGATGTCTATGTAGTTGTCGTCGAGTCCGTCGACTATGATATTGACAAGAAGACGCGCCTGCCCGGCGTCAGCGCCGTGCATGCCTATAGCGGCAACGGATGCGACGAGCGCCATAAGGAGCTTAGGCACTGACGCGGTGTTATATGTCTTCTTTGTACGTGGCATTCGAAAAAAGCGGCTGCAAATATAGCGTTTTTCCACCGTATAAACAAATCAGCGGGCGTCCCGCGGCTGCAATGGACATACTTTTTTTATTTGCACGAAAAAAATTTTCGCCGCTTATGTTGCAAACGGCATGCTTCTCCGTTAATGGAGTATAAAGCGAGAGAAGAATGAGCACAAACGCCATAACCGATGTCTTCACGGTGTTCCGGAGCCGACTCCGGACACTGGCGGCACGTATAGCCGGCGACGACGAAGCCGACGATGTGCTGCACGACGCATTCTGTCGGTTATGGGAGCGGCATCCGACTGTCGAGCAGGAGACCGAGGCTCTCAGGCTGAGCACGACTGTGGTGAAAAACGCCGCCATCGACGCCTTCCGGCGCAAGCGCAGCCACCCCGAGGTTAGTCTCGCCGGCAGCGAGGACATGACAGCCGAGCGCCAGGACTGCGAGGACACCTACGACACCGTCCTGCGCCTGAGCCGACGGGCGCTGTCGGAGAGCCAGCTGCGCATATTCACCCTGCACGACGTCGAGGGTCTTTCCTACGGGGAAACCGCCGCGGCGTGCGGCATCACCGAGGCAAACGCCCGCGTGATTCTGAGCCGCGCCCGCCGCATAATCCGCAACATGTATATCGAAAACCGTGATTGCTATGAATGATACAGAATACATACTCGGTCAGCTGCAGCTCTACTACGACTGCAGGCTCACAGACGCGGAAGAAGAGCGTCTGCGCACACTCGTCGCCCGCTCCCGGTCGGACCGTCCCGAAATAGAGGAGGCTCGCGCGCTGATGGGATTTCGCCGCCCTCAGCGCCGCAGCCGCCGGCGTGTCTTCGCCACTGTTGCCGCCGCTGCGTCGCTGCTGGTGATGCTTGCCGTCGGAGGATGGCTGATGCACGACTCGCGGACGGCTCCCGGCGCCAGCTACGCCTATTGCGGCGGTGTGTACATCAACAACGAGAACGAGGTGCTTGACATCCTTGCGCAGAACCTGAGCGAATTCGGAGGCGACATCGACGACGCCGACCGCTCGATGGAGTGCGAGCTGAACGAGTTCGCCGAATTTATATCAGAAAACCTAAACGAACAATAACCATGAGGCGTATTTTTATAACCTTGGCGCTAATGTGCGTCTGCGCTGTCGCCATACAAGCCCGGCTCAACATTGAGCAGATTTTCAACGACGCCTGCACCTCGGATCCCAATGTCACCGAGGCGATAGTGACCGGCAAAGCGGCGCACAAGATCAATTCCCGGCTCGACCGGCTCGCCTTCTTCAAAGCCGACGCCGCGAACTACGGCGAGATGGTACGCAAGCTTGTCCTCGCGGACGCCCACAAGGCATCGGGTCGCGACCTCAGGTACTCCGACGGCGTCCTTTCCTACGCCTATATCGCCCTTAGCGCCCCCGAGGGGGACTGCCGCGACAAGGTCAACACGTTCATCTACTACGTCGAAAGCAAGCGCAATTCGCATCCGGCGACGGTCATGGTCGTGCTGCTCGAAGGCTCGCTTTCGGCTAAAGAACAGGCAAAAATCATCGAATCATTAAAAAAGAACAAGAAATAACATGAGACTCAAACTGCTTACAATCGCTCTCCTGCCTGTATTTTCAATTGCCGCCGCAGCCCAGGCGCCTGTCGATACGCTTCTGCAGTCGTCCAAGGCACGCAGCATAAGCATCAACTACTCGCCTGAGACCATAACGCTCAACGTCAAGCAAATCAACGGGACAAAGGACTCGTTTCACTATAAATACTCTACCTCGAAGGAATCCTTCAACGAGGTGACAGCCATAAAATGCACTGATGTCAGCGACATTCTGGTCGTGTCCTCCGACTCGGCGCTGACGGTATCGTTCACCGATAATGTCGGCTATGCCGTCCGCAACACCTTCCCCCTCGCCGCCGCTCCCGACCGAAGCATACGCTCATGGACGGGCGACAGCGAGTTCGGCATCGGCTTTCCTCTGAGACACAGTGGCAAAACGACCTGGAGCATGATATCGTCGGGCATATCCTTCGGTTTCGTCACGCCGACGAATGCCTCCGTGGCGATGCAGCCGTCGATGGGACGCAGCCTCGAATGGACGTGGAACATTATCTTAGGCGTGGAGGCTCACCGCGGGCGCAGCACGTTCCAGACAGGTCTGGGCATGCGCTTCCGCCACATGAGCACCGCCGCAATGCATTATTTCGACAAAACTGAGGACGGACGCATCTGCCTGACGCCATACGAAGAGGGCGCGCACGACGTAAAGTCGGGCGTCCACACGTTCAGCCTCCAGATTCCGCTGTTCTACCGCCTGCGCTTCGCCCGCAGCTGGGCTGCGACGATAGGTCCGATAGTATGTTTCAATACGGGCGGTCATCTGAGCACCCGCTACAAGATCGGCGACAACAAATTCGAAATCAAGACTCACGACATCGGTCAGCGTCCCGTCACCGTGGACGGCTTGTTCGCCATCACCGTGGGTGGTTTCGGTCTCTATGCCCGCTACTCTCCCATGAATGTCTTGCGCGACCGCGCCGGGATTGACTTCGGCACATTCTCGACAGGCGTGATTGTAGCCTTCTGACGCCGCCGGCTGCCGTTTGCGATTCCGGAAGATAATTGCGAACTTTGCGGCATGTCACAGCCTAAATTTATCCTTACCGACTCGGGCGAAGTGAGGCTCGGGATGGTGCAGATGCACAAAGACCTGCTGCTGAGCGGCGAGAGCTGCCTCGGCGGCGGGTACTATCAGTTCGACTACGTCGGCAACCGCCTTCTGCTGAGCGGACGGTCATACGACTTCGGTCGTCCGAAATGGAATCTTGTCGACTCGGTAGCCGTCCCGGAGGCGTATGCGGGACTGAGCATCTACTACTCGCCGGACGGCGATTTCGAAAACGAGCTGCCGCTGACCGACTATGTGAACATCCGCTACACAAAATGAAAAAGGCGATCCATCGCGGAACGCCTTTTCAGTGACTCCTACAGGATTCAAACCTGTAACCTTCTGATCCGTAGTCAGATGCTCTATTCAGTTGAGCTAAGGAGCCTCAAATAAACTACTACTAATTATGAAATGAAACTAAAAAATTTTGTGACTCCTACAGGATTCAAACCTGTAACCTTCTGATCCGTAGTCAGATGCTCTATTCAGTTGAGCTAAGGAGCCCTGCAATCTTGCTTTGCGAGTGCAAAATTACGGCAAAACTTTGAATTGACAAAACATTTTCCGAAAAATGTCAAAAAAATTTGTAGTGTAGAGTCCAACAGCAAATGCAAAGTTAGCAAACGAGATTGAAGAAACGAGTTTTCGGAGAGTCAAAGTTGATTTTCTCACGAGGACGTCGGTTCAATTTCTTTTGGATTTCCATAA
>JAGBDG010000312.1 GCA_017937625.1 Muribaculaceae bacterium
AGGCTGACAGGATGCTCGACATGGGCTTCTCCGACGACATCATGCGCATCGTCGCCGAGCTTCCCAAAGAGAGACAGACCCTCATGTTCTCGGCTACGATGCCCAAGAAGATACAGCAGCTCGCCGCGACAATCCTCCGCAATCCCAAAGAGGTGAAGATAGCGGTCTCGAAGCCGGCGGAGAAAATCGACCAGTCGATTTTCGTCTGCCACGAAGGGCAGAAAGCCGACCTCCTCAAGAAACTTTTCGCCGACGGATACAACAAACGTGTCATCGTGTTCTCTTCGTCGAAGCAGAAAGTCAAGGAGCTGACGCAAATAATGCGTCGTGCGAAATGGAAAGCAGCCGAAATGCACTCAGACCTCGACCAGAAGGCACGCGAGGACGTGATGCTCGACTTCCGCGCCGGACGCATAGACATTGTCATAGCCACCGACATCCTTGCCCGAGGCATCGACATCGACGACATCGCCATGGTGGTCAACTACGACGTACCGCGCGAGGCAGAGGACTACGTCCACCGTATTGGTCGTACGGCACGTGCCAACACCGACGGCAAAGCTGTTACGTTTGTCAGCGAACGCGACCAGCAGCGATGGGCACAGATCGAGAGCTTCCTCGGCATGGAGATTCGCCGCGACCAGATTCCCGCGGAATTGGGCGAAGGACCTGAATACCGTCCGCGCAACAATCGCGGCAAACCGTCGCGCGGAGGCAACGACCGCAAAGGCGGACACGGAAGAGGACGCTCCGACAAGTCACGCGGTCATGCTCCTAAGAAGCATGCAGAGGCAAAAGACCCCGTTCAGACAACCGCGACAAAGCCTGAAGCGTCAGCTCAGCAGGGAACAAGCGAGAAGCCAGAAAAGAAACGCAAGTCCTACCGTCGCCGTCGCCCCAAGAAACCCACAGCAGAACAATAATATATGTCCGGATTCACGAGAGTCCGGACATAAAAAAAGCAGCTTCTTTCGAAGCTGCCTTGTAGCGAATTCGGGAATCGAACCCGAGTCTCCACCTTGAGAGGGTGGCGTGCTAGGCCACTACACTAAATCGCCTTTTTGCTTTCGCGATGCAAAATTACAGCAAATAGTCGAGCGATGCAAGAGACAGGCGCTGATTTAACTTTCATTAATATATCCGTCATTCCGGTTATCTAATCCGCCACATTTTTAAAGGTCAAAACTAAAGAAAAAGACAGGCAAATTTTGTCAGATTAAATGTTTTTCGTAATTTTGCCGCGCTAAACAAACGACAACAAATATCTTAACATATAATATGATTATCGTACAAGTAAAAGAAGGCGAGCTCATCGATCGCGCACTCAAGAAATTTAAACGCAAATTTGAAAAGACCGGCATTGTAAAGGAACTCCGCGCACGCCAGGCTTTCCAGAAACCCTCTGTAACAAACCGCAAGAAAATGATGAAAGCGGTTTACGTACAGCAGCTTCGCGCAGTAGAAGACTAATCATCTGTCTTCCTCGCGAGGCGCTTTGAGCGCTTACGCCGACTTTTTTTAATCATATATTTGCATGGTTCAAATATAATGATTAAATTCGTGCCACTCCCTGCAAGTCCAAGCGGGCAAGAATGCGGAGAGGCACGTTTTATATGTTATACAAGGCTTACATAGATTATATACGGTGCGAGATGAACCTGTCGTCGCGCACCGTTGTCGCATATAAATCGGACCTCGACCAACTGCGCTCATACATCCGCGACTGTCTGGGCAAGAGCGACGACCCGCGCGGCATTACGCTCACCGACTTGCGACTATGGGTCGCACAGCTCAGTGCCGACGGCATAGTGGCTGCAAGCGTAAAGCGAAAAGTCACCGCCGTCCGTTCTTTCTATCGCTACCTCTGCCGCCGCGAGGGACTCACCGACAATCCGACGCTCAAGCTTGTCGCCCCGAAGGCATCGAAGCCTCTGCCC
>JAGBDG010000313.1 GCA_017937625.1 Muribaculaceae bacterium
CCGACAGCTTTCGCCTCTACGAGTCCGTCAGCGTTGACTGTGACGACAGACGGGTTTCCGGAAGTCCATTCGACACTGCGGTTTCCGGCGTTTGCCGGAAGGACAGCCGCCGTGAGCGTCCCTGTCTCTCCTGGATGCAGGACAAGATTTGACGGTGTCACCGTTATTGACGAGACAAGGACAGGTCTGACATTTACGCTGCACTGTGCCGACAGATTGGTTCCGTCGGCAGTTGTGGCGGTGATGACAGCGTTTCCGGGTGCTATGCCGGTGACGGTTCCGTCGTCGCTCACGATAGCCGTGGCGGGGTCAGAACTGCTCCATCTCACAATCTGCGATGCTTCAGCGGGCAAAACTGATACCGTCAGTTTTGCCGTCTCGCCGACACTGATGTCAGTAGGTGACGGCGAGATTGAGACAGACTTTGCAGGGATTGTCACTACGAGAGTGACAGACGCGTCAGGCATTGTGGTTTCTTCGCCGGACGCATCCGAGCTTCTGATTTCGGTGAAAGAAAGTGTGTAATCACCCTTTGGCGCTGTAGGAGCCGCCTTCAGATTGATAGAGAATAGTTTTCCCGTGTCAGAGGCGAAAGGCGTGTTGCTGTTGGAGTAGATTACGCACCTGTACGACGAGTCCGATACCTTGTTAAGCCTGCAGAGATGATCCGGAGCCATCGTTTTGTCAATCTCCAGAGTGGTGTCATAAATGGAGAAAGCATCCGGCAGATTCAGTGTGAACTGTATTGCCGATGTGCCGTCGGGTGTATTTGCCACGACACTAAGAGACGCGTTCTTGCCAGGAGAGTATGTCGGCACCGAAGGAAAATCGAGTGCCGCACGTGCCGTGCCCGCTCCGACAAGAAGCGCGGCTATAGCTATGATTGATTTTATTGTCTTCATTGTTAAGCGGTCAGCGTATTATGATTTTCCTGTCATTGATGAAATATACACCGGGATTGTCGACGGTCAGAGTGTTGGTTCCGCTATTGATTCTGATACGTCGGCTTATGCCGGTCATATCAGTAAGCGCGACAACTGTTTCTGAGGACGACTCAACTGTGATTCTGTGACCTTCGACGCTTATTTTAAGCCTGTCATCACTTATTGCGCGAATGCCGCTTGTCGGATCGTATAAGATGGTGATAAAGCAGTCGCCGAGGTCGTAAAGATTGCCGTTGATGTCGGACGCCATAACATTAGTGAGCGTCACGTCATATTCTCCTGAACGCGCTCCCGGCATGGCTTCGAGACTTATGCGGGCAGCGACTCCGTCAGCGCTGTCGTAAGGCTCGGTAGAGTAGGAGAGTACTCTTGTCGAAGTGTCTCTGTGAGCGAGCGCGGCAGAATGACCGTCAGACTTAATGTCGGCAACTTTGAGACCGTTTGAAATAACAATGTCGAACTGCAGACCGCAATAGTCGCTATGGCTTTCCGGCAAAACCAGCACGTCCATACCTGAGGCGTCAAGTGTGATGTAGCCATTCCTTATGTCTTTATTGCCGGCAGTCAGGATATGTGCGGTCTTGGTGTCAGGCGCCTCGTATGCAAGGACTTCACCGACAACGCCGGTAAGGTCGCCGACAGTAAGGATGTCATCGCCGTTAAGGTCGACGGCTTCAAAGACAAGCTTTTCGTCGATGTCGCCGACAACGCCGCGTGCGGTAAGCACAACATCGTTGACGGCAAGTGATCCGGAACCGTCGGCATCGCCTCGCAGAGGCACAACTTTGACATGGCATTCGGCTCGCGCGCCAAAGTCATCGGCTGCAGTCGCAATGACAGTCGCTTCGCCCGTCTCGATGGCAGTCACTGTGCCGTTGGCGTCGACAGTGACGCAGTTGCCGCCTTCGACGCTCCATACTACGGCTGTGTCAGTGGCGTCGGACGGACTGAACGTCGCTTCAATGGCGGCGCTCTTGCCGACTTCAAGCGTCAGCTCGCTTTCCGACAGCGTGATGGTTCTGACCGGCACGAGGACGGTCAGCTCAATAGAACCTGATACCTCGCTGCCGTCGGTCGATGTCGCCGTAACGGTCACGCTGCCGGGTGCGATGCCCGTGACGGTACCGTCATCGCCGACTGTCGCCACAGCCGTGTCAGAAGAAGTCCATGTCAGTCCGGTGTCGAATGCGTCGGCAGGTGTGACGGATGCTTCTATTTTCATAGTCTCGCCAACCGGAAGCAGGGCAGATTCGGATGTCAGGTCAACAGATTCGACATAAAGATGCGGAATGACGCGCGTTACGGTCGTGCCCCAGCCTTGCGCCGACCGTGCACGGAAACTGAGCACGTATTCCTCGGCGACATCCAGCGGGAAGTCGATGTCCTTCAGTTCGACAGATACGTCATTGCCGGACTCAACGGCAATGGGCGTGCCGTTTCCGAATCCCGGGTCAGCGCCCCAGAAGTATTCGGCGCCTGTTATTTCGGCGCTCCTTCCGTCGGGTATTGTGACAAGAGCTGTTACGGTAGGAGACCATGCACTGCCTGAGCAGGTGCGGAAGCCTATGGTGTGCTGTCCGGCGGCAAGACCTTCGGTGAGCACGTCGACATCTATTACACCGCCTTCCGCGCCGAGCTGAGCAGTGAGCGGAGTGCCTTTTCCTATGCCCGGGTCGGTGTCCCAGAAGTATTCGGCTTTCCAGTCGGCAGCCTGGGGCTCGGCAGGCACTGCCACGAGATAAGTATTGGTCTGCGACCAGGCGTCGCCACATTTGACACGCAGTCCGAGCGTATGCGGTCCTGAGCCGAGCCTGTCGGCAGGCATAGCGGCAGTCAGAACGCCGCCGGCAAACGAACCCTCGGAAATGAAACTCGCCTTGCCTATGCCGGGGTCGGTGTCCCAGAAGTATTCGCATGACCATGCTGCCGCCTTAGGATTGGCGTCGACCATCACAAAACTGTATAGCGTCTGAGTCCACCGGCCGCCGCTGAAGGCGCGGAAACCAAGCATGTTCATGCCTGGTCGCAGCCCTTGGGCGTCGATGGTGAAGCTATGGTAGCCGTCGGCTTCGCCGCCGTCCGTCATCTTGCCGGCTTTTCCGACACCGGGGTCGGAATTCCAGAAGTATTCTCCGTTTACCTGACTCGTGGCGGGTGCAGCCGAGAAAAGCAACGTGACCAGCATAATGGCGATGCGACAGAGCCGGAGCTTTGACAGCATCGTATTATTCATTTTGATTCTCGATTTTAAGTTTTACGGTGATTTTGCCGTCGGTGGGCTTCGCCGGTACAAGTGCTTCGGTGATGTGGGGAAGGAACATGGGGATGCCCGACAGAACGTATGGCGTGGCGCCGCCGAACGCTCCGCAGTCGCCGCCGTGGGTCGCTGCGCCTTTTGCTGCCGATGTGTCGAGGAGCTGCCACTTGCCGTCGTCCGAACCTTCATTTACGAATGTGTTCTCTACTGTAGCGCCTACATAATAGTTGTTGGGATAACCCTTGAACATATCGTTGGTGTCGATATAGCGCTCAGCAACACTCAATACATTGTTTTGGATAACGTTGTTTGCGCAATTATAGTAAATTCTACAACTGTTTGGCACCTGATTGCCGTCAAAGCCTTCGCGAGTATTGATAAGAATATTATTGCGAATTGTAGAATCGTGGAATTCCATAAGAAGTGGTTCTCCATAACCGGACAGACCGCCACTCACTACTATATTGTTCTCAAAAATACACCCGGAGGCGCCCCGCGCATAATATAGAATGATATTATCACGTGCGACCGAATTCGGCGAAAGATCAAGCGTGGAGGCAATATAGCATTGAGTAACAAGATTATTTTCACCTGACGTTGCAATATTTCCAATTTTGCAACGGGACGCAGTTCCATTTCCGCTTAAAGAAATATACGCGGCATCGCACCCCTCAATTTTTGAACCTGTACTTAAGCGGGCTGAACCTACAACAGTAGATTGCGATTCTGCCCACTGCTTGTTCTTGTCAAGAAAATATCCAGTGCCGATAATTGTCATATTGACGCGGCTTGTCACATCTACATTGACATGACTTCCCGGATCGAGGAGGAGGGTATCTCCGGGGAGGACGTTGATGTCCGCCATTGCTTCCTCGACGGTCTTGAACTGTGCTTTGGCGAAAGGACTCGGGTTGATTCGCCAACATGTGGCATTGGCGGCAGCTGCGCCTGCAAGCACGCAGGCGGCAAGAAGAAACAGTTGTTTTTTCATGTCGTTAAATTTTTAGTTTTTTCCTGACATGCTTCCGCTTCCGTTCCCCTTTGGGCGGTGCGTGTTCAAGAGCGTGATGTGGTTTAATCGTTTTATTTTAAAAGAAATGCGTGGGAAACCTTACCGCTGCCCGTTCCCGTATTGAGGCCTTCGCATTGCCCTACCAGAAGAACGAGCAACGCAGAAGCCCACGCAAAATCATATATACACACCACGCATGCTGCGCCACCGCTGGCAGACACAACACGCAGCCGGATATACAATCCATGGACATCTACCGTTGCTATTCTGATCTGGTAAGTGAAAGTTGCGAAGTTTCAATACATCAGAACAAGCGCTGATAAACGCCTTTCGAAAAATTATGGTCATGCAGTCACTCTTGACCGCAATCTCCTCCCGCCCCGTAGAACCCACGAGCAACCGGGCTTCTGCGTTAGGTTCAGTAATTCAAAATTAGTCATTATTTGTTTCGTTTCCCTTATTTTTAGCAGATTTAACAATAATTTGCATAGTTGATTCTTCTTTTTTATATGTAAATGGTGTCTGCGCTGATTTGCACCGGATTTCTTGAGGTTTAGTTTGAGGTACGGGGTTTTCTCGTTATCTTTGCAAATCCTTAAAGATACCGGAAATGAGAAAACCTATAGTTTTTTTACTGTCAGCTACAATATTACTTCTTGTAATCGCATCTTGCGGCAATGGCGCCCGCGAGTCTGATGCCGGTTATGCGCGACTCGACTCTCTGATCGACCGTGCAGGCGACTTCGAGCAGGAGAAACTGCTGAAGATAGCAGAGCTGAGGCGGAAAGAAGAGAAGGCTGTGATTCCATCGGAAGCATATATGCTGTCGTCGCTTATCTTCGACGAGTATTCGGTGTTCAATTCGGATTCGGCTACCAAATATGTCGACAGAATGATTGATCTTTCCCTGAAGAGCGGAAACAGAGAGTGGGAAATCCGGAGCAAGATAGGCAAGGCGAGTCTTCTTGCCGCAACGGGTCTCCTGAAAGAGTCGGAGGAAATAATGAGGTCGATTGATTACACGACTCTACCGGTCGATCTTCTGATAGAGTATTACGGGCAGATGATATATCTTTTCAGCCACTATGGCAACTATGCCGGAGGCGACAGTAACGAGTATTATGTGCGGGAGCGCGCATACAAGGACTCGATAATGGAAATCATCACTCCCGCTCATCCCGACTATCTGTGGTACAAGAGCTGGGACATCATAGGCGCAGAGAAGGACGACGATACTCTTATTCCGGCGCTCGAGAAGCGAGTCGATGCCTCACGGCTCAACACTCGCCGCGATGCTAAGGAGGCTTATATCCTTGCGCAGCTGTGGAAACGCGCAGGCGACATGAAGAAGTATTCTGACTATATGATACAGTCGGCGATAGCAGACGTGAAGATAGCCAATGCCGATGTAGCCTCGCTTGAAGAGCTTGCCAGACTGCTGTATGCCCGGGGCGACATCGACAGGGCATACCGCTATGTCAACTACTGTCTGAACAAAGCGATTGTATATCCCAACCGTGTGCGTGCAATCAGCATCACGCGGCTGCTCGACGAGGTGAATAGTGTCTACCAGCAGCGTAGCCGGGCAGAACAAAGGCGCTCGCATGTCGCTCTGACTGTCGTGTGTATTCTGGCGGCGGTACTTATATCGGCTATTGTGATAATTATTGTACAGAACAGGCGTCTGCGGCGCCAGGGACGCCGTCTTGACAAGGCGAACAAGGATCTGAGCGCCAACATAAGCGGTCTTTCCGAGGCACAGTCTCAGCTCCATGAGGCAAACAGCCGTCTGACAGAACTTAACGCTGACCTTCAGCGCAAGAATGAAGAGCTTTACGAGTCTAACTACGTAAAGGAAGAATACATCGGCTATGTGTTCACGATCTGTTCCAATTATATCCGTAAGCTTGAGGACTTCCGCAGCAGCATTTATGTGAAAGCAATAACGGGCAAATATAAGGACATTCTCGCCGAGACAGAAAGCACCGACATGATGCGCGACGAGCTGCGCGACTTCTACCGCTCGTTCGATTCCATATTTCTTCATATCTATCCTGACTTTGTCGCCGACTTCAACTCGCTTCTTCAGGAGGACAAGCGTATAACGCCCAAAGATGGAGAGCTTCTGAACACAGAACTGAGAATATATGCTCTTGTGAGGCTCGGCATCACCGACAGCATCAAAATTGCGGAATTCCTTCATTGCTCTCCGCAGACAGTATACAACAACCGCTTCAAGGTCCGCAATAAGGCGCTTGTGCCAAAGAAGAACTTCGCGGAGGCCGTTCGCAGTCTGGGTAAATTTGCCGACAGACCGTCTTAACACCGTTTTTTTCGGAAGGATTTATCCTTTACTTTCTCTCTGCGGATCATTTGGGCTAAAAGGCTGATTGCCAACTGCAATCAGCCTTTTGTCATTTACTTTGTCCTTTTACCCGCGCATACGGGCGGACTATAATTGCATTAATTTTGCTTTTGAAAAACAGGGCTGCATTTGCCCGGAGATTCTTTACCTTAAAGACTATTAACTAACATCAATCAATACCATCCAATCAATCCTAATGAAAACCAAGTTCAATTTTCTGACGTCGGTTATGTGTGCGATAGTGGTACTTTTTGGCAGCCTGTCGGCGCGGGGCGCTGACATTCTTGTCAGAGGTACGGTATCAGACCAGACGACCGACGAGCCGCTTATCGGCGTTAGCGTTACAGTAAAAGGAGTCAGCGGTTTCGGCACCACAACAGATGTCGACGGCAACTTCAGTTGCAAAGTCAAAGATGGCTCTACGCTTGTATTCTCTTATGTGGGATATGCAACTAAAGAACTCAAGGCAGCCGAGAGTATGTCGGTAGTGCTTGAGGAAGACAACACGAATCTTGAAGAAGTCGTAGTAATCGGCTATGGCGCTGTAAAGCGCAAGGACCTGACCACCGCTGTGTCGTCAATCGACGAGAAAGCTCTTGCCAACCGTCCTATCGTTTCGGCGGCGCAGGCAATCCAGGGTAAGGCGGCAGGTGTGGCTGTGCAGCAGCCTACTGGCGCTCCCGGCGGCGGCATGACAGTCCGCGTGCGCGGTACGACGTCCTTCAACGGCTCGAACGAACCCCTTTATGTTGTCGACGGTGTTCCTGTCGACAATGTGAACTTCCTTTCGCCCAACGATATCGAGAACATGCAGATTCTCAAGGACGCTTCATCGGCTGCAATCTACGGTTCGCGCGGCGCCAACGGTGTTGTCCTCATCACCACCAAACAGGGTAAGAGCAGCGATGCCCGCATCTCCCTTAATATACAAGGTGGTTTCACCAACGTGGCAAAGAAGCTCGACGTGCTCAACACAGCGCAGTACAAAGACCTCATGGACGAAATAGGTCTTGTAAAGCTTCCCGACGGACTTACAGACCAGACCGACTGGTTCGACGAGACTTATACGACAGGTAATGCCCAGACCTACCAGCTTGCCGTATCGCAGAATTCAGAGAAGATAAGCTACTATCTTTCGGGCGGTTACCAGCGCGACCGCGGTATTCTGAGGAGCTCGTTCTTCCAGCGCTACAATTTCCGCGCCAATATAGAGGGCAAGCTGCGCAAGTGGCTGACCGCCAAGGCAAACATCGTCTATTCTGACTATACCTCAAACGGCGGCGGCGCCATGGGTACTGTCGGCAACCGCGGCGGTGTCATCCTGTCGGTAATCAATACCCCGACATACGCTCCCGTCTGGAATCCGGAAATCCCCGACCAGTACTACAACAATTTCTACGGTCTGAACATGCAGAGCCCGCTTGAGAACGAGGCGCGCCAGCAGTCGAACCGCTCGCGCGAGAACCGTCTCATCGCTTCTGGCGAACTTCTGTTCAACATCATCGACGGTCTTACTTTCTCGAGCAAGTTCACGATGGACCGCCGCAACGGATGGAGCACATCGTTCCTTGACCCGTATCTTACCACACGCGGACGCGAACAGGGCGGCGAAGGCTACGACGGTCGTAACCAGAACACTGTGCTGACCTGGGACAACGTAGCGAACTACAATTTCAAGTTCAAAAAGAATTCGTTCGACATCATGGCAGGTACGTCATGGACCGATTCGAACTACTCTAACAACTGGATCAACGGTCAGTACTACCGTAACGGCAAAATCGAGACCCTCAACGCCGCCAACAAAATCAGCTGGACCGGCACAGGCTCGGCAGGCTCGACATGGGGCATCATGTCGTACTTCGGTCGTGTGAGCTACAACTACAATTCCAAGTATCTCGCTACGGTGAACGTGCGCTACGACGGTTCTTCCAAGCTCCATCCCGACCATCGTTGGAAAGCTTTCCCGTCGGTGTCGGCAGCATGGCGTCTGTCTGAGGAAGAATGGCTCAAAGACGTGAGCTGGATATACTCTCTCAAGCTGCGCGCCGGCTGGGGCAAGACCGGCAACCAGGATGGCGTCGGCGACTACGCTTATCTGCAGCGCTACAACATCAACCGCATAGAGTGGTTCCAGGACGGCAACGCCACAGCTGTTCCTACTCTGAGCCAGGCAAACCTCCGCACACGCGATCTCACGTGGGAAACAACAACCCAGACAGGTGTCGGTGTCGACTTTGCAGTGCTCAACAACCGCATCGAACTTAGCGCCGACTGGTACTACAAGAAGACGAGCGACATGCTCATGTGGGTATCGCTTCCTTCTGGCTCGGCTGCCGCAAGCTCAATCCAGCGAAACGAGGGCGAGATGACCAACAAAGGCTTCGAGTTCAGCATCAACTCGAGGAACTTCGTAGGCGAATTCACCTGGACAACAAACCTGAACATGTCGTTCAACAAGAACAAGCTCACCAGTCTCGAACTTCAGAAAGTCTATCTTGACGCTGTGACCAGCGAGACCGTGAATGAGGCAGTGGTGCGCAACGAACCAGGTCGTGCTCTCGGCGGATTCTACGGCTATGTCGCCCAGGGCGTGGATCCCGAGACAGGTCTTATGGTTTACGAGGACCTCAACGGCGACGGTCGTATATCTTCGTCGGACCGTACGTTCATCGGCGATCCGAACCCCGACTTCACATTCGGCATGACCAATACGTTCTCCTATAAAGGATTCAACCTCAGTATTTTCCTTCAGGGCTCCTACGGCAACGATATCTTCAACGCATCGCGTATGGAGACCGAAGGCATGTACGACGGCAAGAACCAGACTACCGAGGTTCTTCGCCGCTGGCGCATCCCCGGACAGATTACAGATATGCCCAAGGCAGGCTGGAACATGAAGAACTCGACCTATTTCGTGGAGGACGGCAGCTATATCCGAATCAAGGACATCTCCCTTTCTTACGACGTGACGGGAGCATGGATGAAGAAACTGGGCATCAGCCGTATCCAGCCGTACGTCACATTGACGAATCTTGTCACATTCACCCATTATTCGGGCATGGACCCCGAAGTTAACCAGTGGGGCAACAGCGGCGCCGTACAGGGCATCGACTGGGGAACCTATCCGCACTGCAAGAGCTATGTCTTCGGTGTCAATATTGATTTCTAATAAAAGAATAATATCATGAACAAGAAATATATATTCAGCGGTGCGATTGCCCTTTCGCTCATGGTAACATCCTGCGGTCTCGACTACGACCCCGTCAGCGACTATTCCGACGTCACCGAAGGCATAGAGAACCAGGAAGAAGAAGTGATCTTCGCCAACCGCGCAGATGCAGAGAGCGCTCTTACAGCTCTTTACAATGATTTCAAAAACAATCAGAACGAGCTTCAGCTCGACTATCTCCTTATTGGTGATGTCCACAGCGATAACGCATACGCCGGCACGACCGGCTCGGAAGTTGTCGATCCGGCAACCAACGACCTCAACGGCACAACGCTGTGTGTCAACCGCGACTGGAACTACTATATGCTCGAGGCGGCGAGATGCACACGATTCATTGTGGGTGTCGCCTCGGTAAAGGACAACAGTCTCAGCGAATCGGAAATCAACGTGATGCGCGCCCAGGCAGAAATCCTGCGCGCTTTCATCTGGTTCCGCATGGTCCGCATGTGGGGTAATATACCTGTCATAACCACCGTCCCCAAGGATATCACTTCAGATAATATATCCGAATCGTACGAAAGCTATTTCCCGGCACAGAATACCGAAGCAGAGGCTTACGAGTACATACTCAAGGACCTCAACGACGCTCTCCTGTATGCTCCCGACGGAAACGGCGACAAGACCCGTTTCAGCAAGGACGTGGCACGCGCGCTCCTCGCCAAAGTTTACGCCGAGAAGCCTGTGCGCGACTATGCCAAGGTAATAGAATATGTCGACGCTCTTACGGCTGCCGGCTATGACCTCATGCCCGAATACGGCGACCTCTTCAATATCGACGGTGCTGTCAAAGACGGTTTTACCGCCACTCCTCTCTATACAAACTGCAAGGAATCAATTCTTGAAGTACACTATCCTGTAGGTTCGGGCAACTGGGCGTCATGGATGTACGGCCGCTGTCTCGAAGACTGGGACAACAGCTTCACATGGGCGAAGTGGATCACACCCTCGCGCGACCTTCTCTCGGCTTTCGACAGGCTGGGCGATACAAAGCGCAAGGAGCAGACGGTTGTCTACTACGAATGCGCGTGGAGCAACTACTATCCGTCGGACAACTATGCCTTCATGTATAAGGTACGCTCGGGCTACAGCAATGTTTTCTTCCTTCGCTATGACGACCTTCTCCTTCTCAAGGCAGAGGCTCTGATCAACGGCGAGAATCCCGACCTTGCTGGCGCTGCCGCTATAATCGACCGCATCCGCACACGTGCCGGTGTCGCCAAGCTGACAAGCGCCGAGAAGAGCAATAAAGAGGCACTGTTCAACGTTTATGTAAACGAACGCAGACTTGAGCTCGCATGCGAAGGCGAACGCTGGTTCGACCTGGTACGCCTCAACCTTGTTGAGGAAGCCATGGCGGCAGCGCAGCGTAACGATCCGGGACGTCTGCCGATATCAGTTCCTTACACAACCAATTCCTACCTTCTGCCCATACCTCAGGATGTGCTTGACACCAACCCCAACGTTGTGCAGAATCCGGGATACTAAAAGTACTCAATAATCAATCTATGTTCAAGACTCCCGTGTTTATAACATCAGCCTTTGTCGCATGCGCAATGCTTTTTGCATGCGGTGACGACCATAACAACAACGTCGAAAAGCCCGATACGCCTACGCCCGACACGCCTGCCGAAACCGGCGACGTGCGTGTGCTCACGACGACATCGAACCGTTCGAAAGACCTTCAGGAATCATGGATATCGTTCAGCAAGACCGACAACATGGCTCCTTCGACCGTGCGTCTTCTTCCGAACGAGGAGTTCCAGACGATGGACGGCTTCGGTGCTGCCATTACCGGAAGCACATGCTATAATCTCATGCAGATGAAGCCTGCCGACCGCGAGGAATTCCTCAAGATGACATTCTCTCCCGAAAACGGCTACGGTTTCAGCTATGTGCGTATATCTATCGGCTGCAGCGACTTCTCGCTGAGCGAGTACACCTGCTGCGATAAGGAAGGTATCGAAAACTTCGCTCTCACCGATGAGGAGAACCGATACATCATCCCTATTCTCAAGGAAATACTCGCCATCAATCCCTCGCTCAAAATCATGGGTACTCCCTGGACGGCTCCGCGCTGGATGAAGGTCAACAACCTCACCGAGCTCAAGCCTCACAACCAGTGGACTTCCGGTCAGCTCAATCCCAAGTACTATGCCGACTACGGCGAGTATTTCGCAAAATGGATCAAGGCTATGGCGGACAACGGCATCAAAATCTATTCCGTCACTCCGCAGAACGAGCCGCTCAACCGCGGCAACAGCGCCTCGATGTATATGGGTTGGGAAGAAGAGCGCGATTTCGTGAAGAACGGTCTCGGTCCGGCTCTCGCAAAGGCAGGTCTGGATACGAAGGTATATGCTTTCGACCATAACTACAACTATGACAACATCGCCGAGCAGAAAAGCTATCCTACCAAAATCTATGCAGACCCTGACGCGAAGCAGTATCTCGACGGCGCCGCTTACCACAACTATGGCGGCAGCCCCGAGGAACTTACAGTGGTTCACAACGCCACTCCCGGCATGGATCTTGTCTTCACCGAGACATCCATAGGCACATGGAACGACGGTCAGAACCTTGACAAACGTCTTATCGACGATATGGAACAGGTGGCTCTCGGTACTGTCAACCGCTGGTGCAAGGGCGTGATTGTATGGAATCTCATGCTTGATGCAGACAAGGGACCTAACCGTCCCGGAGGCTGCCAGACCTGCTATGGCGCTGTCGACATCAACCGCGACTACACCAAGCTGACACGTAACTCGCACTACTACATCATCGCCCACCTTTCGAGCGTTGTGCAGCCCGACGCTGTACGCATCGGAACAAGCGGCTTCTCGACAAACGGTCTCACTTACACCGCATTCAAGAATCCAGACAGCAGCTACGCAGTGGTACTGAGCAACTCGAAAGCCGATGAAGTCCGTCTGACCATCGACGACGGCTCTCACCATTTCCCCGTGACTGTGCCCGGCAGAAGCGCCGTATCGCTTTCCTGGAAGTAACCATCCTATAAAAATCTAAACCGAAATAATCAATATGAAATACATAAAGTCGATTGTAATGTTGTTCGCAGCCTCAGCCATGCTGACGGCTTGCGACGACAACGACTGGGTGCCGGGCAATCCTGTGATGGATGTCACCGGTAACCTCGGTAACGCCTGCTTTGGCGACAGCCTTTCCTTCACCATCAAAGCCACCGACGCAGACGTCCCTCTGTCGACCATCCATGCCGAACTTTACTTCGGCGACGAGATGGTGAGCGAGGAAGTAATACGCACAAAGGTGAGCGGTGCCGACTATGCCGGCAAAATCTATGTGCCTTACTACGCTAATATTCCCGACGCGAAAGCCACTCTCCGCCTGACACTGCAGAACATCCACTTTACGACCACGGAGCAGATTTACTCCGTCGATGTAAAGCATCCTGCGTATCCGTCGCTTATCTTCCGTGCCGAGACAGGAGAGGAATACACCATGACACGCGGCGAGGACTACGTCTACTCAGTAACGCAGCGCTTCCCTGCGGAGATGCGCGGTGTTATAGTCGCTCCCAAATACGGCGAGAACGGCAACGAGATAGTCTTCGGCTACGAGAACAGCGAAATCAAGCCCTATGCAGAAGGCATGATTCCTTTCTCCAACTCAGCCCCGGGAAGATACACCATTTCTTTCAATACCTTCACTTTCGAAGGCTCTCCCTTCGTGGTTCTCACCCTCAACGGTCAGCGCCTCGAGGCTATGACGGAGACCACTTCGAGCATCGACATGAACCTTGCAAAGGGCGACACTCTCGTTCCCGACGGATTCCCGTCGTTCAACGACTGGTGGATCGACCCCGACTACTTCACACGTAACGCCGACGGCACACTCACATTCAACGCCTACAACGGCAACTACCGTATCATCGCCGACACGAAACTTCAATACTTCCGCGTCTACAAGCTCAACGGCAGCGAACCTGCTACCCTGAACGAGGACGGCACCGGAGCAGCATGGATTATAGGCGAGGGCATCGGTCATCCTTCGCTGTCGAATACTGTCGGATGGACAACAGAGAACGCACTGTGTATGGCTCCGACAGGCGACAAGACCTATCAGATCACGCTTGTCGGCGGCAAGACTGTTGCCACGAATTCCATCAACTTCAAGTTCTTCGGTCAGATGGGCTGGGGTGTTGAGCTCACCGGAGCAGACCTTGTGTCGAAGTCTGACCTTATAGGTGTCGGTACGGGTGATAACGGTCATGACAACGGCAACCTTTTCCTTCAGGATGGAGTTGAGCTTCAGGACAACGGTGTCTATGTGCTGACTCTCGATCTTACGCAGGGTATCCACGATGCTGTAATGACTGTCGATTTTGCCGGTGAGCAGGAGTTCGAGGAGAAGCCTGTCTATCTCAACGGTCAGAAAATGACCACTTCCGACAATGAAGTCTACTCCGCTGTAATCGAGCTTGCTCAGAATTCCAAACTGACGTTCCGCGAATTCACGGCTCTTGACAATCTCTACTATGATCCCGACTTCTTCAGCTTCGACGAAGACGCGTTTGAGGTATCCTTCCTCCCCATCTCGGGATATTATAATGTAGTACTTGACAAGCTCAACGGCACTCTTACAGCCGCTATGGTAAACGCTGACGGCTCCGAGCCTACGCTCAACGCCGACGGTACAGGTGCATTATATATGATGGGATGGGGCGTCGGCTCGCCGTCGCAGAACCAGCAGTTCGGGTGGAATCCTGGTCTGGCGTACAGCGTCGCCCAGATTGCCCCCGGTGTCTATCAGTTTACCGGTAATGCCGGTCCCGAGAATAATTCCGTTGCCGGCGACCGCTTCAGATTCGATTATCTGTCGTTCAAGTTCTTCCATCAGAACGGCTGGGGCGGCGAATTCGGCGAGGGCGCTCTTCGCATGACCGGTGATACTGACAAACTGCTGAAGAATACAGGCAACTTCGAGCTTGCCGACGATACCCAGCTTGAGCAGGGCGCTCTCTATCGCCTCACCGTCGACCTCTCGGCAGGCATTGAGAACGGTACCGTTAATATGGTTAAACTTTAAGTTAATTTATTCCGTATAATCTTTCGGGGCTCCGGAGCGTCCACAGGTTCCGGAGCCCTTTTAAAACAATATCATGAACAAAATACTCATAACCGCGCTTATCGCATCTTCGAGCCTCTTTGCCGCGAGAGCTGCAGTGCCTGTCTATCTCGACGACACCAAGCCCATCGAAGACAGGGTAGAGGACGCGCTCTCGCGCATGACTCTGCGTGAGAAAATCAATATCATCCACGCACAGTCGAAATTCAGCGCTCCCGGTGTTCCCCGTCTGGGCATTCCCGAAATCTGGTGTACCGACGGTCCTATGGGTGTCCGTCCGGAAGTGCTCTGGGACGAATGGGAGCAGGCGAGCTGGACCAACGACTCGTGTACGGCAATGCCTTCGCTTACAGCGCTCGCAGCAACGTGGAATCCCGATATGGCTGAGCTCTACGGCAAGAGCATAGGCGAGGAGGCTCGTTTCCGCAACAAGAGCGTCCTTCTCGGTCCCGGTGTCAACATCTACCGCACGCCGCTTAACGGAAGAAACTTCGAGTATATGGGCGAAGATCCCTATCTGAGCGCGAAGATGGCTGTTCCCTATGTCAAAGGCGTTCAGGACAATGGTGTCGCTGTGTGCGTTAAACATTTCGCGCTCAATAACAACGAAATCAACCGTCATACCTCGAATCCTATTGTGGACGACCGTACATTGTATGAAATCTACCTGCCCGCATTCAAGGCTGCGGCTCAGGAGGGCAACGCATGGTCGTTCATGGGCGGATACAACCTCTTCCGCGGCGAACATGCCAGCTACAATCCTATTCTGATGAACGACATTCTCAAGGGTGAATGGAACTGGGATGGCGCAGTCATTTCCGACTGGGGCGCAGTCCATGACACCCGCACGGCAGTGACCGGCGGTCTCGACATGGAATTCGGCTCATGGACCAACGGTCTTACCAACGGCAGGAGCAACGCCTACGACAATTATTTCCTTGCCGAACCTTATCTGAAAGGCATCCAGGACGGAACATACTCAACAGCCGAGCTCGACGACAAAGTGCGCCGAGTACTCCGTCTTACGTTCCGCACGGCTATGAATCGCAACCGTCCCTATGGCTCGATGGGTTCGGACGAGCATGTAGCGGCTTGTCGTGAAATCGGTCAGGAAGGCATCGTCCTTCTTCGCAACG
>JAGBDG010000032.1 GCA_017937625.1 Muribaculaceae bacterium
AAGAACAGGCTCATATCGCCAGAGGCTTACGCTGCCGATGACCAGCTTACAGGCGCCGACCGCGACGCCCGCCGCGGACGCCTTCACGAGGTCTACACCATCTACCGCGACCGATGCCGCATAGCGGGCGCCATGGACTTCGACGACCTGCTGTACTACACCAACGTGCTGCTTCGCGACAACCCCGACATTCTCGCCGACTACAGGCGCTATTTCAGCTATATCCTCGTAGACGAGTATCAGGACACCAACTTCGCCCAGCACCATATCGTCAACGAGCTATGCGGCGGCAGCGACGCCCTCTGCGTGGTGGGCGACGACGCGCAGAGCATCTACTCGTTCCGCGGCGCCGATGTCCACAACATTCTCGACCTGCGCAAATGGTTCCCGAACCTGTCGATTTTCAAGCTCGAGCAGAACTACCGCTCGACACGAAACATCCTCGGCGCCGCCAACAGCCTCATATCCGCCAACAAGGAACAGATCGAGAAGGATATTTTCTCCAACAACGAGGACGGCGACCGCCTGGAAGTTGTACAGAGCGAGACGGAATACGAGGAAGCGGCTACCGTCGCCTCGCGCCTGAGCCGCGCCCGCCATTCGCTGGGCATTCCCTACGGCGACATAGCAGTCCTGTACCGCACCAACGTGCAGTCGCGCGTGCTCGAGGAAGCGCTGCGCAACCGCAACATTCCCTACCGCATCTACGGCGGTCTCGCCTTCTACCAGCGCAAGGAAATCAAGGACGCCGTCTCGTATTTCCGCCTGAGCGTCAACCCCGATGACGACGAGGCTCTTGTCCGCGTCATCAACACTCCGAAACGCTCGATAGGCGACACTACCGTCGGCAAAGTCCGCGCCGCGGCGATAGCTGCGCGAGTGAGCATGCTTGCCGTGATAAACAATCCCGAGCAGTACAATCTCGACGTCAACAAAGGCACACGCACCCGTCTGACCGCTTTCGGCGCCCTTGTCGGCAAAATGGCTCAAGCCGCCTCGACAAAACCTGCCGACGAGGCTGCGGAATATATCGTGGGAGAGAGCGGCCTGATGACCGAATATATGTCGGGCAACACCCCCGAACACATCAGCAAGCGCGAGAACCTCATGGAGCTCCTCAACGGCGTAAGACAATACTCAGAGGAGCATTTCAACCGTGGAGAGCAGCCTCTGATGACGGACTACCTCTCGGAAATATCGCTCATGACCGACCTTGACGAGCAGGGCGACGACAAGGACTGCGTGACGCTGATGACCATCCACTCCGCCAAAGGTCTGGAATTCGGCGCCGTATTCGTAGTCGGAGTAGAGGAGAACCTTCTGCCATCCGACAAGTGCCGCCAGCCTCAGGAGATTGAGGAGGAACGCAGGCTCATGTATGTCGCCATCACCAGAGCAAAACGCTTCTGCATGCTCAGCTATGCCGCGCGCCGCATGACCAACGGCGAGACGCGCCATACGATGCCTTCGCGTTTCATCCAGGACATCGACCCGCGTTTCCTGCGCCCCATGCTCGGCACCCGGCTAACCACACACCGACGTTCCGACGAACCCGCGCAGCCTGTCATGCCGGCATCGACGTCTCCCCGACAGACTCCAAGAAGCATCTTCACCCGACAGGAGGAGACAATCGTCCATAAGCCCATAGGAGCTCCCGCTACTGAACACCGCACCGCATCCGCCGATGCCGACGGATTCCCGACGCATACGAGCGAGGGACTCGCCAAGGGGCAGCGAATTCAGCATAAACAATTCGGTCTCGGTGTCATCGAGAACGTCGACACCGAGCATCCCGACCACCGCATTTCCGTCCGTTTTTCCGACGGCAACAAACGCACCCTTCTTCTTAAATACGCCCGCTTCAAGCTTCTGTCATGAAAGCATCCGAACTACCTACGCCCTATTTCATTGTCTACGAGGACAAGTTGCGCCGCAATCTGGCGCTGATAAGTAATGTCGCCCGCGAGAGCGGCGCCAAAATCATCATGGCGTTCAAGGCAAACGCCCTTTGGCGCTCTTTCGACATCGTAAGAGAATACTGCGCAGACTGCACGGCAAGCTCGCTGAACGAAATGCGACTGGGACGCGAGTGTCTCGGAGGCGAGGTTCACACCTATTCTCCCGCTTATACGGACGCTGACATTGACGAATACCTGTCGGGGAGCACGCATATCACTTTCAATTCCCTCAGCCAGCTCGAACGCTTCGGCGAGAAGGCAAAAGCCGCCGGTGTCTCTGTCGGACTTCGCGTCAACCCGATGTGTTCGGTCATCGAGACGGACCTTTACAATCCGGCTCTTCCCGGCTCGCGTTTCGGCGTGTCGTCGGAAGATCTTGATGCCGCAGGACTGCCTGACACAGTGGAGGGGCTACACTTCCACGCCCTCTGCGAGTCGACGTCATACGACCTCGAAAAGGTACTTGCGGCATTTGAGGAAAGATTCGGGAAATACATCGACCGTCTGCGCTGGGTCAATATGGGCGGCGGTCACCTCATGACACGCAAGGGCTACGACACAGAGCACCTTATCCGCGTTATCCGCGCTTTCCACGAGCGACATCCGGGCGTTCAGGTCATCCTTGAGCCCGGAAGCGCGTTCTCATGGCAGACGGGCAATCTCGTCACGAGCGTTGTCGACGTTGTAGAGGACCGCGGCATAACGACGGCAATAATCGACGCAAGCTTCGCCTGCCACATGCCCGACACCCTCGAGATGCCTTATCTTCCGGAAGTCGCCGAATGTGTGGCGCCCGAAAAAAGCGACGGCAAGAGGTATCGTCTCGGCGGAAACTCGTGCCTGAGCGGCGATTTCAAAGGCGACTACTTTTTCGCTTCCGCTCCCAAGGCTGGCGACAAGATAACCCTGCTCGACATGAACCACTACACCAACGTCAAGACAACGATGTTCAACGGCGTGGCGCATCCCGATGTCGTGCTCGAGCATAGCGACGGCGAAGCGGAATACCTGCGACGCTACATTTACGAAGACTATAAAAACCGCATGTGCTGATGCCAAGATTCTCAGTCATAGTGCCGGTATACAACCGGCGGGCCGAAGTAAACGACCTCTGCGAGAGCCTGCTCAAGCAGACTTGCCACGATTTCGAACTTGTTGTGGTGGAAGACGGCTCCTCAGAGCCATGCCGCGACATTGTGGAGAGTGCCGCGAGACGCGGACTCAATGCCTCGTACCATTATAAGGAAAACGAAGGACGCTCCATCGCCCGCAACTACGGCATAGAGCGCTCGGAGGGCGAATGGCTGATATTCTTCGATTCGGACTGCGTCATTCCGCCAGAGTATTTCGAGGTTCTTTCAGCAGAGCTCGACAAGCAGCCGTGCGACTGCTTCGGCGGTCCGGACGCTGCGCACGACTCGTTCACCGACACGCAGAAAGCAATCAACTATGCCATGACGGCATTTCTGACAACAGGCGGTATCCGCGGCGGCAAGGTTCAGCTCGAAAAGTTCGTCCCGCGCACGTTCAACATGGGTTTCCGCCGTGCTGTCTACGATAGAATCGGTGGATTCCGCGAGATGTTCTCGGAAGACATCGACATGAGCACACGAATACGCCAGGCAGGATTCTCTATTGCGCTGATACGTCCGGCGTATGTCTGGCACAAGCGCCGTGTCAATCTCGCGAAGTTCTTCCGTCAGGTCTATGTCTTCGGCATGTCGCGAATCACTCTCCATCTTCTCTATCCCGGTTCTCTGAAAATCGTCCACGCTCTTCCGGCGGTGTTCGTGCTCGGCAGTCTGGCTCTCATTCTGCTCGGTATCTTTGTGTCGGCGTGGTTTCTTCTGCCTCTCGGCATCTATTTTGCGGCAATATTTGTCGGAGCGCTGGTATCGACAAAGTCGCTGCGTGTGGCTGCGCTTGCAGTGCCTGCTTCGGCGATACAGCTCACGGGATATGGCGTAGGTTTCATCAAGGCGTGGTTCAGCAAGATTCTACTTGGCAGAGGACGCGATGTCGATGAGGAAATCAGGCTGAGAAAGGGCAAGTGATATGGAAAACAAAGAAACACGCTCCCTTGCAAAGCTTGCCGACCTTCCTGACGAATCGAAACCGCGCGAGAAAGCGCTTGCGAGCGGCATCAAGTCGCTGACCGACGCAGAGCTTATGGCAATCATCTTCTCCACTGGCATAAAGGGCAAGAATGTGGTCGACCTATGCCGTGAGATTCTCGACGACAACGGCGGTCACATATCGAAGGTGGCTCAGATGAGTACGGAGGAGTTCACATCGCGCTACAAAGGCATCGGCAAGGCTAAGGCACTGACCATGCTTGCCGCCCTTGAGCTCGGCAGCCGCACCGTTGCCGACGCCATGAAAGTCGAAGACGTAAAGATTCTCGACTCGGGAAAGGCGTATGCTTATATGAAACCATATCTCGAAGGACTGCGACATGAGGAATTCTGGATTCTTCTGCTGCGGCAGAACGGAGCGCCTA
>JAGBDG010000033.1 GCA_017937625.1 Muribaculaceae bacterium
AAACCGTCTGCTGAACTTATTGACGTTGACGAAAACGGAAAGATTACTGGATTGTTCTAAAAAAGAAAAAGAAAGGAAACGTTTGAAAAATAGCGTTTCCTTTTACATTGGTAAAGACAACCCCTCGCTGAGCGAGGGGGTAAAATCCTTTAGGTATGGACAAAAAATCCCCCCTATGGTAAAATAAAGGCGACTGACAATCGCAAAATTAAAACCATAGGAGGTAGTCCCCAAAATGAATGAGGATGTAACAAGTTTAGCACATACCAAGTGGAGATGTCAATACCATTTGGTGTTTGCACCAAAATATCGTAGACAAATTATTTACGGTAAGTACAAAGTAGAAATCGGCAGAATACTAAGGAAAATATGTGAAAGGATGGCGGGTGTGGAAATAATAGAAGCGAATGCATGTGTAGATCATATACACATGTTGGTAACAATTCCACCCAAAATGAGTGTTTCCAAGTTTATGGGAATATTAAAAGGCAAGAGCAGTTTAATGATATTTGATCAGTTTGCAAATTTAAAGTATAAATATGGCAATAGACATTTCTGGTGCAGGGGTTATTATGTAGATACAGTAGGGAGAAATAAAACTGCAATAGAGAAGTACATAAGGAATCAAATAGAAGAAGACAAAATAGCCGAACAAATAAGCATGAAAGAATACATGTGTCGTTCATCATCTGGAACTGTATGCCTATGCCGTAGAAGGAGCCTTCGAGCTCGCGGCTCGCGGCTATGCGCTCCGACGCGGGGATATAGGCGGAATGCGGGTCGAGGTTACGGAGCATCTCGGGGAGGGTACGCTCGACAAGACTGTCGAAATCGACATTGTCGACGTAGTTCTCGCCTATTATCTCGAAAATCTCGTTTATCTTGTTGATGGCAGGGTTGCCGCCGCGATTCGATTTGAGCGCCACGCCCATGAGCAGACCTATGATGAGCGACGCCGCGGCGACAAGAGGAAGCGAATGAAAAATACTGCGTTTCGGTTCCATATAGAGAGTCGGTTGTTATTCAGTTGCGGAGATATGGACACACTCGATGCCGGCACGGCGGAGGAGGTCGACGCCGTCGGTCAGGCGATAGAGGTCTTTGAAAACGACGCGGCGTATGCCAGCCTGAATGATGAGCTTGGCACACTCGACGCAGGGCGACGCGGTGACATAGAGCGTCGCTCCGTCGCTCGAGTTGTTGCTGCGCGCCACCTTGGTTATGGCATTTGCCTCGGCATGGAGAACGTACGACTTCGTCAGCCCGTTCTCGTCCTCGCACACGTTTTCAAATCCGGCAGGAGTACCGTTGTAGCCGTCGGAGATTATCATCTTGTCCTTGACGATGATAGCTCCTACCTTGCGGCGCTGACAATAGGAATTTTCAGACCAGATAGCAGCCATACGAAGATAGCGCTTGTCGAGAGTCTCCTGTTTTTCGGTTGTATTCATATCGGAACGTGTTTATTGAAATAGAAGCATAATCCTGTAGACTGCGAAAGAGACAATCCATGCTACGGCTGTGTTGTATACGATGCTGAAGGCGGCATACTTCCATGAGCCTGCCTCACGCGCCACGGCGGTGATGGAGGCAACGCAGGGACAGTAGAGCAGGATGAAGACCATGAAAGCGAGCGCGCTTGCCTTGTCGAAATCGGGCTTGCCCGTCATGGGCGAAGGCGCCTCGAGACGTGCGCCGAGCCGGGCGTCGGACACCTCCTCGTCGTTCGTGTAGAGAACGCCGAGGGTCGATACGACAATCTCTTTCGCGGGCACACCGGCAAGAGCGGCGACAGTCGCGCGCCATTCCTGACCAAGCGGCTCCATGACAGGATTGATAGCCTTGCCGAGCATTTCGAGATAGGAATCGCGCTCGGTGTCTATCGACGATTCATCGTAATTCCCGCTTGCCACAATCTCAGGAGTTACTTCCTGACGGTTCAGAGGGAAATAATTCAGCGCCCACACCAAGATACTGGCGAACAGAATGATACCGCCCATTTTCTTAAGGTATTGTTTACCTTTAGCCCATGTATGGCTGAGTGATGTCCGCAGATTCGGCAGCCGGTAGGGCGGCAGCTCCATGACGAAGGGAGTCTCGTCCTTATGGAAGTAGAAACGACGGAGCAGGCGAGCCGTGAGTATGGCGACCAGAATGCCGAGGAAGTATATGCCGGCGAAGACAAGCGTGGCGTGCGATGCGAAGAACGTGCCTACCATAAGGACGTAGATAGGCAGACGCGCCGAGCACGACATGAATGGATTGATGAGCACCGTTATGATGCGGCTCGACTTGCTCTCGATGCTACGCGAGGCAAGAATAGCCGGGACGTTGCAGCCGAAGCCCATGACAAGGGGGATGAACGACTTGCCGTGCAGCCCGATGCGGTGCATGACCTTGTCCATGATGAATGCCGCGCGAGCCATATAGCCCGAGTCTTCCATAAATGATATGAGGAAGAACAGGATGAGGATGTTGGGCAGGAAGACGATGACACCTCCGACGCCGCCAATGATGCCGTCGGCTATCATGTCCTTCAGCATGCCCTCGGGCATAAGATTGTGGACAAGACCGCTGACCCATTCGACAGCGGTCTCTATCCACTCCATCGGGTAGCTTCCTACCGCGAATGTCGCCCAGAAGATAAATATCATCACGGCAAAGAAAATAGGGAAACCGAGAATCCTGTTCGTGGCAAGTTTGTCGATTACCGTCGTCGTTTTCTTTTTGCTCTTGCCGTGCGTATACGTTTCGGCAAGGGCGCCGGCGATAAAACCGTATTTTTCGGCGGCGACGATGGAGGAGATGTCCTCGTCGCGTATGCTTTCGATCCGTCCGCGCAGCTTGTCGCGCATAATCAGTATGGGGTCGTCGGCACCTTCGCGGAGGTGCTGTCGCCAAGTCGGTTTTTCGCATGTATCGCACGCGCTGCATTCGTCGCAGTGGCAGAAAAGCTTGCGGAATGGCGAGCACTTTCGGACGGGCTCCTTCTTCGGTGACGGACCGAGATTGAGCAGAGGTATCTCATCCTCTATCTCATGGTCGCCTTCGAGGAGCTTGATGGCAAGATAGCGCGGCGAAAAATAATGCTGCTTGTAGTCGCTCGCCTTGATTGCGTCGACGAGCTTGCGGATTGCCGCCTCGAGGTCGGCGCCCAGATTGACATGGACGTGGCGAACCGTATCGTCGCGGTTCTCATAGACGGCGATGATCGTCTCCATGAGCTTGTCGATGCCCTCGTGCGTCTTGCTGACGATAGGCACCATAGGCACGCCTATCATCTTGCCGAGACTCTCGTAATCGAGTGACGCGCCCGAAGCCCGAAGTTCGTCGTACATGTTGAGCGCGATGACAGTTGAGTAGTCCATGTCTATTATCTCGGTGGTGAGGTAAAGATTGCGCTCGAGGTTCGACGCGTCGACGACATTCAGGATAAGGTCGGGAGTGTTCTCGCGCAGATAGCTTCTGACGTACAGCTCCTCGGGAGAGTAGCAGCTCAGAGAGTATGTGCCGGGGAGGTCCACTATATTTATGGTGTAGCTGCCATAGTGGAACTCGCCGTCCTTGGCGCCGACAGTGACACCGCTGTAGTTGCCGACATGTTCTTTTGCTCCGGAGAGAGCGTTGAAAAGCGAAGTCTTTCCGCAGTTGGGATTGCCGATGAGGGCAACATTAATAATATGACGTTCGGCGTTGAAAGTGCGGTGAGTCTCCGAAGCCTCGGTCGACGAAATAAGAGCTTCCGCCCCGAGAACTGCCGCGTCGGCGTCGTCTACCTTCACAACCTCGACAAGCGCAGCCTCCGCTTTGCGGAGAGAAACGTCATAACCGAGAATGCTGTAATTAATGGGATCCTGCAGAGGAGCATGAAGGACTACCGTTACAGGTCTACCCTTCACAAAGCCCATCTCCATGACGCGCTTGCGGAAAGCGCCGTGACCCTGTACCTTGACTACGATACCGGTTTCGCCGGTCTTGAGTTCAGAAAGTTTCATGACATAAACGATTGTGCTGCCTCGAGACGCTCCGGGGTGCCGATGTCGAACCATTTGTAGGTGCGCGCAGGTGTGTAGCCCCTGATACTCATTTCAGAGCAGCGGTCAATGTAGTAGTCAGTAATGCTGAACGGATGAAAATCTCCGCAGTATGTGCTGATATCATCGAGAATATGACGATACAAGACATGCACTCCGCCGAATGCTGCTTCCGTCAGTCCGGCAGGATTGATACCGTCAGGACGGACAGCGCCCGTGGATTTATTTATCCAGCCGTGCAGCCGGTTGTTGTCGTCGAAAAGAAATTTGCGTGAGGAATGCCTGTCTTTGTCCACCAGAAGCGCGGCATCGGAACCGCACGAGGCTCCGACAATGTCATCAACTGGAAAATCGGTGAGAATATCGGCATTGTGAACGACAAGTGGTTCGTCATCCGACAGAATCGAATCCAGACCGCTTTCCCGCCATATCTTCACGATTCCGCCTCCTGTGTCAAGAAGAAGGTCGGTCTCGTCGCTGAACCCGATTCTGACGGGATAGTTCTGCGTCCTGACAAAATCGATGACCTGCTGTGCGAAATGATGGACGTTGACAATTACTGTATCGGCACCTGCCGCGACGAGCTTGTCAATGACAAGACCCAAAGCCGGACGACCTGCAATGGGCGCAAGGGCTTTGGGATGCTCATCGGTGAACGGACGGAGCCGCGAACCTATTCCTGCTGCAAATACTATAGCTTTCATTCCTTGATGGGGAAAGTCTGTTCTATGTCCTGTTCGCGGTGTATGAGCTCGACCTGTGCCTTATATTTGGCGGCAATATGCTCTGCCATGTGCTGGGCGCAGTAGACTGAGCGGTGCTGACCGCCCGTACAGCCGAAGGCTATCATCAGGTTGGTGAATCCGCGTTCAAGATAACGCTCTACCGAAGAATCGACCAGAGCATAGCAGTGGTCGAGGAAGGTGAGCACCTCGCCGTCGGTCTCAAGAAACTCTATCACCTGACGGTCGAGACCGGTGAAGGGCTTGTAGCGTTCGTATTTGCCTGGGTTATTGATCGCACGGCAATCGAACACATATCCGCCGCCGTTGCCGGTGGTGTCGTTGGGAATACCTTTCTTATATGCGAAGCTGAAAACGCGCACGGTCAGTTTCTTTTTGTCGAGCGCATCGGTAAACTGTTTCATTCTGACGAGTCTGTTGAGGAGTTCGTTCAGATAGGGATATTCGGCGTAAGGCTCGTGCAGCAGAGCGCGTAGATTCTCGATGGCGTAAGGCACGCTCTGCATGAAATGCGGTTTTTTCTCGAAATATCCCCTGAATCCGTAAGCTCCGAGTACCTGGAGAGTGCGGAAAAGGACAAAATGACGAAGATTCGCCATGAATTCTTTCTCGCCGATGGGATAATACTTGTTAAGAGCCTCGAGATAATAGCCAAGCAATTCGTGGCGGAGACTATCGGGCAGATTAGCCTTCGCCTGCCAGAGGAACGAAGCGACGTCATAGTAGAACGGTCCCCTGCGACCGCCCTGGAAGTCGATGAACCACGGCTGACCGTCGCGTATCATCACATTGCGGCTCTGGAAGTCGCGGTACATGAAGGTGTCAGTATCGCTTTTCATCAGGACGCCCGCGAGAGTCTGAAAATCGTCCTCGAGCTTGTCTTCGGAAAAGTCAAGACCTGTAGCCTTGAGAAAGCAATATTTGAAGTAATTGAGGTCCCACATGATAGAACGCTCGTCGAAGGACTCCACGGGGTAGCATACAGAGAAGTCCATGCCTTCCGCTCCGGCGAACTGCACGTCGGGAAGCTTGCGTATGGTTTTCGCAAGAAGCTCCTTCTCGTCGGGGGAGAAAGAACGCGTGAGCCGTCCTTTTTCTATCGCCTGAAAAAGCAGTGTGTCGCCGAGGTCATTCTGGACGTATGCCATCCCGTCGTCGGAAACGGCGAGCACTTCCGGGACAGGCAGACCTTTCTTGTGGAAATGCCCTGCCATATAGATGAACGCCTTGTTCTCCTCGTCGGACGTACCGATGACTCCGATAAGGCTTTCCTCGCCATTTTCGGCAGACAGACGGAAATAGCGGCGGTTCGAACCGGACGACGGCAGCTCAGTTATCTGATGCGGGCTTTTGCCTTTTACTTTATTATATAGGTCAGAAAGAACTTTTGTATTCATTGCTGTCAGTTACCCATTTCAGAGAGGAATTTGATACGCATGAGCCTTATCTCGTTTTCCGAATAGTCGGGACACAGCTCTTTATAAGCTTCCGAAAGATTGTCGGAAGTGCTGGTGCGGAAATATTCGAAAACCTCGCTCTGGTCCTCAGGGTCGATGATATCGTTTATATAATAAGTGATGTTGATGCGGGTACCGGCGTTGACAATGCTCTCGATTTCGTCGAGAAGAGCATCGAACTCAATGCCGTTAGCCTCGGCGATTTCCTCAAGATTAATCTTGCGATCGATAGCCTGGACTATTGCAATCTTAAGCTTGCTCTTGCTGGCGATAGTGCGCACGCGCATGTCCTCTGGACGTTCTATCTCATTCTCATCGACGTAAGTCTTGATGACCTTTATGAACTCGTCGCCATATCGCTTGGCCTTGCCCGTACCGACGCCCGGAATCTTCGACAGCTCGTCGAGAGTGACGGGATAGGTCGTAGCCATAGCCTCGAGCGAGGGATCCTGGAAAATGACGTATGGAGGAAGTTTCAGATCTCCGGCAATCTGACGGCGGAGCGCATTGAGGATGGAGTAGAGTTCGGGGTCTGCCGAACAAGCGGCTGCATTCTTGGGCATTATGTCCTCGTCCATGATGTCGTCGACGTATTCGCCGTCCTCTACAATCTTGAACGATACAGGTTTCTTGAGAAAATCCTTGCCTTGCTTTGTAAGACGCAGGATTCCATAGTTCTCTATACCCTTTTCAATATATCCGGCTATGATAGCCTGCTGTATGACAGTGTTGAGGAATTTCGGAGTCTCGCCTTCGCAGCATCCGAATACCTCAAGTTCGTCATGATGGAAAGACCTTACATCGCTCGACGCTCTGCCAAGCATTACGTCGACCACGTGTTCGGTCTTGAATTTTTCTTTAAGGGCGGCGATTGTCTCCAACGCCGCAGACAAATCTTCTTGTGCTTCCACTTTCTTTTTTGGATTAAGACAGTTGTCGCAGTTACCACAATTATCATTGTCGTAGTTCTCCCCGAAATAGTGCATCAGCGTGCGGCGACGGCACAGTGACGATTCGGCATAAGCAGCGGTCTCGGCAAGGAGCTGCTTGCCAATCTCCTGTTCGGCGACAGGCTTTCCCTGCATGAATTTCTCCATTTTCTGAAGATCCTTGCGGGAATAGAAGGTAAGACAGATTCCTTCGCCTCCGTCACGACCGCTGCGTCCGGTTTCCTGATAGTAGCCTTCGAGCGATTTCGGCATGTCATAGTGTATGACAAAACGGACATCGGGCTTGTCGATGCCCATGCCGAAAGCGATTGTCGCGACTATGACGTCTACTTCCTCAAGCAGGAAGGCGTCCTGGTTAGCCGAACGCGTCATCGGATCCATGCCGGCATGGTAGGGCATAGCCTTGATGTTGTTGACGCGGAGAAGTTCTGCCAGTTCCTCAACCTTGCGCCGGCTCAGGCAGTATATGATGCCCGACTTGGACGGACGCTGCTTAATGAAGCGGATAATGTCCTTGTCGGTATTTGATGTCTTGGGGCGAATCTCGTAGTAGAGATTCGGACGGTTGAACGATGACTTGAATACGGCAGCGTCGGTCATGGCGAGATTCTTTATGATATCATGCTGTACCTTCGGCGTTGCCGTTGCAGTAAGAGCAATGACAGGACGAGTGCCTATGTCATTGATGATAGGACGTATGCGCCTGTATTCGGGACGGAAATCATGACCCCATTCTGAGATGCAGTGCGCCTCGTCGACTGCGTAAAAAGATATTTGTACGGTTTTCAGAAACTCGATGTTCTCTTCCTTTGTAAGAGACTCGGGGGCGACGTATAAAAGTTTTGTGCGCCGCGCCACAACATCGGCTTTTACCTGATCGATTGCGCTTTTGGAGAGCGAGGAGTTGAGGAAGTGGGCGATGCTGTCGCTTTCGCTGAAGTTGCGCATTGCATCGACCTGATTCTTCATCAAGGCGATGAGCGGCGAAATCACAATTGCCGTGCCCTCGCTAATGAGCGAGGGCAGCTGGTAGCAGAGGGATTTGCCTCCGCCGGTGGGCATGATGACAAATGTATCCTTTCCGGACAGAAGACTCAGCATAATGTCCTTCTGATTGCCTTTGAAGGTATCGAAACCGAAATGTTCCTTCAGGGCTTGTGCCAGTGTGTCTGCAAGTTGTGCCATTCGCGCGTATCGATTGGTATTATATAAATGTGTTTGCTATACTGCCTGAGCATCGAAGTTGGCGGCTTCAAGCTGACGCCGGCAGTAGTCGGCTGTTACCTCGAAGCGGTCGGGATGCTCGGTCGGCATTTCGAACATAGCGTTCATCATGATAGTCTCGACAATAGAGCGGAGTCCGCGGGCGCCCAGCTTATATTCTATAGCCTTGTCGACGATGAAATCGAGCGATTCGGGAAGAAACGTAAGTTTCACGCCGTCCATGGCGAACAGTTTCTCGTACTGCCTTGTGATGGCGTTCTTCGGTTCGGTAAGAATGCGGCGCAGGGCAGTGCGGTCGAGCGGCAGGAGGTGGGTGAGAATCGGAAGACGACCGATTATTTCGGGAATAAGTCCGAATGTACGGAGATCCTGCGGAGCGACATGGCGCATAAGGTTGTCGCGCTCTATCTTGCGGTTGCCGTCGGACGTGGAGAATCCCACGAAACTCGAATTGAGTCTGTGGGCGATAGCCTGCTCGATGCCTTCGAACGCTCCTCCGCATATGAAGAGAATGTTCTTGGTATCGACAGGTATCATCGGCTGCTCGGGATGCTTGCGACCGCCTTGAGGCGGCACGTTTACAACTGAACCCTCAAGAAGCTTGAGAAGTCCCTGCTGGACGCCCTCGCCGCCCACGTCGCGCGTGATGGAAGGATTGTCGCCCTTGCGCGCGATTTTGTCAATCTCGTCGATGAAGACAATGCCTCGCTCGGCACGCTTGACGTCGTAGTCGGCAGCCTGCAGCAGACGGGTGAGGAGGCTCTCGATGTCTTCGCCGACATAACCAGCCTGAGTGAGTACGGTGGCGTCCACGATAGTAAATGGCACGTCGAGCTGCTTGGCGATGGTACGGGCGATGAGCGTCTTTCCTGTACCTGTAGGACCGACCATGATGATGTTGCTCTTCTCAATCTCCACACCGTCAGGATCGACGGGCTGGTCGAGACGCTTGTAGTGGTTATAGACCGCTACGGACAGATAGCGCTTCGCCTGATCCTGACCGATGATGTACTGGTCGAGGAAATCCTTTATCTCCGAAGGCTTGGGAATCACCTTGGGCTCCGGTTTGGCGGCTTCAGGAGCGCCGGGCTTGACGGTACGGTATTTGGCACGCGCACGGTTTGCCACCTCATTGTTCGGTACACCGGTCTCGGCGATTCCGAGCATGTTGGCGGCAGTCTCGAGACAGTCGATACAGATGCCCGCCTCCATGTCGGGAGCGGGGAGGATGGACGCGCCATCCGCCTCGCTGCGGTCACAATAGATGCAATGGAGTTCGTGCTGTATTCTTTTCTTCGCCATATCAGTTCTTTGCCTTGACGAGTACGCGGTCGATCATGCCGTAGTCCATAGCCTCCTGTGAGGTCATCCAGTAGTCGCGGTCGGAATCTTTCTCGACTTTTTCAAACGGCTGACCGGAATGCTCGGCGATGATATGATAGAGCTCGTCCTTGAGCTTTTGATTTCGCGGGCTGTGATTTCGATGTCCGAAGCCTGACCCTGGGCACCGCCCATAGGCTGATGTATCATCACACGCGAGTGTCGGAGCGCGAAACGCTTGCCCGTCTGACCGGCAACAAGAAGCACGGCAGCCATCGAGGCGGCTATGCCGGTGCAGAGGGTGGATACGTCGGATGCGACATACTGCATGGTGTCGTAGATTCCGAGACCGGCATAAACGGATCCGCCGGGCGAATTGATGTAGATGGATATGTCCTTGCCGGGGTCGGTGCTGTCGAGGTAGAGAAGCTGAGCCTGAATGACATTAGCCGTATAGTCGTTGACCTCGGTGCCGAGGAAGATTACACGGTCCATCATAAGACGCGAGAAAACGTCCATCTGCGCGACGTTGAGCTGGCGCTCCTCGATAATGGTGGGATTGATGTAAGATGCCACCGGTCCGGTTGAGTTGACCTTGGCAGTATACTGGTCGAGTGCAAGACCGTTCATGCCCAGATGATGAACGGCGAAATTTCTAAAATCTGTATAACTCATAACATAATTCGTTTTGGAGAGCCTCTGTCTCTGCAAAGGCGTTTTATACTTCAAAATTAAGCAAAATATCCGATATACACAAATAATTCAGTAAAGCGCTCAAAAAAATATAAAGAAAGCGTAACTTTGCAGTCCGAAAAAACGATAGAGCAGTACGACAACAGTAATTATGGCAGACAACGACAATACCGAGCACAAATACCGCCCGATGCAGGCGGTAAAGCGTCATTTCTTTGCTATGCGCAACGGCGTGATAGCCGATACGCTACGTCAGGCGGGGAGTCCCTTCAGATATATCTTCGGGATGAATCTCCCGCAGCTTGTCGAGACGGCGGAAATGACAGGAAAGAACAGCGGGCTCGCCGAAGAGCTCTGGGCAAACCGTACGACGCGCGAGAGCATGCTTCTCGCACCTATGCTTATGCCCACGGACGAATTCACGAAAGAAGACGCCTTGCGTTGGACTGCGGATATTCCTGCCGTAGAGGTCGCCGACATTCTCTGCCACAGACTCCTGCGGAAGCTGCCTTTCGCAAGCGAAATAGTCGAAGCGCTTGCAGCCGACCCGTCGGATGACATGAGGTGCTACACGGCAGGGAGACTCGCGCTTAACCTCATTTACACCGACAGAAAGACTGCCGAACACGCTTTAGAGCTTCTAAAAGGCTGCGAGGGAGACAAAACAG
>JAGBDG010000034.1 GCA_017937625.1 Muribaculaceae bacterium
CGTCGCCTGCCATTAGCGGAACTGGTTAGCGGAAGCAATGTATTCGAAACCGGCAGCCGCGAGTTTGTCCTCGAGCTGCTTTCTGTCGATGCCGAGCGATGAGCAGAGCTCGGCGAGCGAGCCGTACTCGTCGCGAAGCTTGGTGTTGATATAGCTCAGCAGTATTATGGGGTCGGAAGGGATGTCTGCCATAGGTTTGTCAGTTGTTATGAGCCTTGCGCCGCTCAAGTATGTTGTTGATGTTGTCGCCTGCCCACAGACCGCCGATAATCAGCGCTATGCCTATGTAGCCCGTCACGGTGACGTGCTCGCCGAGCACCACTGCCGAGACTATGAGGGTGACAATCGACTGGAAGTACATGTAGTTGTTCGCCTTGACGGCTCCGAGGCTCTTGACGGCGCTCGCCCAGAGGACGTATGCAACCGTGGAGGCTCCTACGCCGAGAAACAGTAGGTTGCCGTAGACCTGAGGCTCCTGAAAGACAACGAGAACATTGGCGGTGTCCTTCTCGAACGCGAGGAACGGCAGCGCTGTCAGCACCCCGTAGAAGAAGGTCTTTCGGGATATGAACCACACGTCGTAGTAAGCATTGAGCTGCCTCAGGATGAGAGAATAAGCCGCCCAGCAGAAAGCCGCTGCCAGCGACAGGATGTCGCCGAGGGGACGTACCTCAACCGACTTGCTGCTGTTGAAGACCACGCAGGCAACGCCGGCGATTGCCACGACAGACCCTATCCATGTGCCCATGCCGAGTTTTTCGTTCTTGTATATCAGCCCGACGAGTATCACGGTGATTAGTGGCGAAAGGGACGTCAGAAGGGAAACGTTGGTTGTCAGAGTGTATTCCAGGGCGGTATTCTCGGCGATGAAATAGACCGAGCCTGCGCAGATGCCACAAAGCATGAGCATGCCCTCCTCTCGAAGGTTCGACGCCCAGAGGCGCTTGTGGGAGATACAGGCTATGAGGATATAAGCTAATATGAAGCGGTACACATAGATTTGTACCGGCCCGAGTCCGTTTTCGAGAAGTACTTTCGACGATACGAAAGAATACCCCCACATGGCAACCGCTATGAGGGCGGCGATGTGTCCGAAAGCTGAATAACCGGGTATTTTCGATTTTCCTGTCGAATTGGTCATACACTGTTTTATTTGTTCCACAAAATTACACAATTCTCCGACACCTTCAAAAAAAATCGTGCGTGCAACGTCACAGAAGACCATCGGCGATAGGATTTGAGATGATGGCGAATGGTTAATGACGGTTTGCTCTCGCTGGCGCCATCAGCGATGCTGCCTATTCGGATTTTTTCAATAAGTCAATGTCCGCGTGCCGGCGGTTTGTCTTTGGGACGCGGAGCAGGCTACCGCTATCGAGGTCGTGCGGCGCACGACAGAGGTGTAGGATTGGGTGGGGCTTCGGCTTTTGCCGGGTCGGTCAGCAGAACAACTATGGGGACTCTAAGGTCATTAGGGTCTTTAGGGAGGTTAGGGAGATTTGAGAAGTCGGC
>JAGBDG010000035.1 GCA_017937625.1 Muribaculaceae bacterium
ACAGGCCCGCATAAGTATCAGAAAGGCATTGTCTCGCGGTTACAATACAACTTTCTGTCCGCGAATCAGATAGACTCCCGCTTCAAGATCGTCTATAATGTTACGTCCTTTGATAAGCCGTAATGTTTTCACATGCTGACCGGCAATGTTGAACAAATCTATCGTCGTGTCGCAACCGGAAGTAATCACCAGCACATTTCCCTCTCGTGAAATCAAGAAGGAGGGAGTCCCTTCGGGAGATGTGATACCACCCTGTTCCTTCATCGCAACATCCACATCTACCGGGAATATCGGAGCTCCCGAATCAGAAGCAGCATAAACGCTGAAAGGTTTGGCAGAAACGGAATCACCACAGGCGGCAAAAGCACTTCCGTCCTCATTTAGCAGATATGTATTCTCTGCCGGAAGAGCCCGGCGGGATAGTGTTGCTGCCAGCGTATAGTCACTGCCCTCAATCTTTATTTCCTCAGGAGTCTGAGGAACCTCGCATTCCTCAGCCACGAAACGAGCAATGACAGTGCCGTCTTCCTGATACAGACCTACAAGATAGGGAGTATTGGCTGCTATACCATTCGTAAGCGAGAGAGAACCATCGGCATCAAGAGACGCTGTCATGTAAAGACCGTTCGGATTGCTTACCGCATCACGGATATATTGTGTCATCTTATTGCCGGCGGCATCGGTCACTTTTGCAGGAGCAAATGGAACAACAAGAGACTTCCATCCCTTATCACCGGATTTAGAAGCATTCAACAGCATTTCCATGCTGATGGTGTTGCCCTCCCCGATTCTGAAAGCGTTCATGGCATGAAAATCATTTTCAGGAGTGATGATGATGTCACCCGCTGCCTCATATACGCGACCGGACTCTGCGGAAGCATCCTGCCGAACCTTAACATAATTTACACCGGCAATTTCCGGTTTGACAACATCCTCGTCAAGATATATAATACAGTTGGGATTGAGTCCGGCGAATGCATTGGCATCATAACCATCCACATCGGCAGCATGCGGTATGCGACGCACACGTGCCGGTTCTGAACCGGGACGCTGAGAAGTAAAGATAATGCCTGTCAGGCTCCCGCAACCGTCAAAGGCATTCGCCCCGACACCTGTGATTCCCGACAAGCTCAGATTCTTTAGAGAAGAGCAACCTTTGAAGGCTTTCTCACCAATGATATCGACACATTCCGGCACAATAACATTGGCAAGATTCACACATCCTTCAAAAGTACTTGCCTCCACGGCTGAAGCACTCGGGAGAACAACAGTTACAAGTGTTTCCTTTCCACTCAGGGCACCTTCGGGCAATGGCTCGGAGAGCTGCGAGAGATCAAGAGTCTCAAGCGCAGGCAATTTGTCGACTATTTCCTTTACTTTGTCAGAGGGTATGTCACCGGAGAGTGCGATCTCCGTTACATCCACAGCTTCCTCCGGATCGATAATCTCAACCTCTGCAGGAGATAACGTAGCTCCGTTTAAAGGAACAGTAAACACCTCAACTATCATATTGCCGGTGGTTACATCAACAGTATAGTATCCCTCTTCGTCAGGCGTTATTGTTTTGGCGCCTGTTTTCACCACAGCCCGTAGCTGCGAAGTATCTACACCGGGAGCAAAAACGACCTTAAAGCGCACAGATGAATTCTCCCTTACGCTCTGAAGCACCGGTGAAGTAACATTATAGTAATTCCAATATTCGAAATCTGTAGCGTCCTCGCCGCGATATTCGTCGTTTCTGACTTCCGGTTCAATCATCAGATCAGCCGAAACACAATTAAATGTCACGTCATAAAGATACACGACTTCAATGTTATGGTCACCGCTCTTGTCTGCATGTTTATTGGGGTTGTAATAAGTAATGGTAAGAGAGCCATCGGCAGCAATCTTATCATCGCGGAGCAGTTTGCCGTTGTCATAAACTTTTATCTGTCTTTCAGAATCGGGAGCATCCACTCCTTCAGGACGATTGGTTGTGAGAGTACTCTTGACACCTACATGCAATTTCCCGGAGAAATCAATCGATTCCAAAGGAATATTTTCTCCAAGGAAAGAGACTGTCTGCTTGATGTCGACAGATTTATCCGACACGAAACAACGGTCTACAGGATAGTTGATGCCATATACAGGATATTCTTCCACAATATTGAAACCGTTATATGCCCACAAGTTGCGCCAGTCATCTGAATCAGCACCGTCATGACGTGTAATATACGCAGAAAGATAGGCTGGGTCTACTACCACCGTAACCTTCTTGCAGTCAGCAAGACCGAGGGTATTACAATCCGGTTTCTGGTTAGCGGCATGTTTTGTATCGATATGATGCACAATATTCCCGGATTTCGGAACGCATGGAACATAAAGCGTGGTTAGCGAAGTGCATCCAACGAAACAGTCTTTCTTCAATCCTCCGGAATAATCCCACCATCCTGTACCGACAAAATTATCAAGATTTGCCGGAAGCTCGAGTTCTGTGATTTCGGAGCATCCCTTCAGAGCGCTTGCACCGATACGTCTTACCGTCGCAGGTAATTTAAGATCCTTTAATTTGATTGAAGGCGTACCCACCGCATTGGTCGGCAAGAACGAATTTGCCGGCATTTCGTCTGCCGGATAAGAATTGGGATTAAATCTGTCAGCGACAATTGTCGAGCCGGAAAGATCGAGTGACACAACCTTATTCCACGCATTTGCTTCCCTAAACAGACCCAGATCCGTATAGTCAATGTTGCCTTTTACTATTACTTTGGGTCGTAAGGCTTCGCGGCGTTGATTCTTCAATTCATTATTGTTGGGATCCCAGAGACGCTCACCTTCCTGAAGATCGAACACCACAGCCTCCATCTCATCAGGCGAAATCACCCTGATATCGAAATTCAGATTCTCCTTGGCAACAAAAGAATAATTCACCGATTTTGCCTCCTTGGCATAAGGAATGCCATTGACGAGCATTGTGATGACATCACCAGCCGATTTCGGAGTAAACTTGAAGGTAAGGTCTCGACCACGCACAGCGCTCGCAACCACACCATATAGATTTGCCTTATCCTCAATTCCCTCGGGGAGAGTGAAGTTATACACAGGAGTTGCGTTATTGAGAGCAGGAAGGGCTGCCACAACATTATCGTTGATTCCATGCACAAGTTTCCAATTCTTTTTGTCGATAGAAGTGACGAGACGGATAAGATTCCCTTCACGAACCGTTGTTTCCTTCACGCAGCAGGAAATGGTCATCCTGAATCCGACACCTGGTTCTGCCGACCAATTGCTGATGGGCGATATAAACTCCTTTATGCGTCCGTCGGCAGTGGTAAGCACAGCAGCCCAGAATGCTTTGGATGGAGCATCAAAAGCATTAGCCCGGATTGTGAAAGGCACACCTGGGATAACATTGACAACATCAGTGAAGAGACCTACGCTACCGGTGGCATCTGTCAGAACCCACGGAGACTCAAGCTCGCTGACAGGTATTGGTTCTACAAGATCGAAGTGTATGATAGTGCCGCTATTGAGCGTGGCAGTATAGTTTCCTTCTGCATCAGGTTTGAGCAAAGTGGAATTTGCATACACATCCATGCGATTGTCGTTGTCGGCGATATGCTCTGCCTTGAATGTGACCGCAGTACCGGGAGCATATCGGCCGGGAAGGGTCTCACAAGTATACTTTACATCCTTGTCTTCCATCACAGCAAACGCACAGTCTGAGGTCTGCGGGAAATTCTGACCGTCTTCCGCCGGACATGTGAAGATCACACCGGCATCCGCATCGGGCTGATTCCAGTATTTATTCTGACGGTATGCGCTGGCTGCAGCCTGACTGACACAATGCACAGTCCTGTTTGAAGGAGTCGCATAGAATACGCACCAGTTGACAAACGCCGGTGTCGGGTTAAGCACCCATATATCCTTGAGCCCTGAAGAGCCATTGAATACGTTGTTTTCGTAAGTGCTTACGGCTGCCGGAATCACGATGCTCGTTATGCCGCATGAGCGGAAGCATCCGTTGTTGAGACGGTTTACGCTTCGGGGCAGAATCACCTCCTTCAGACTCCACAGATTGCGGAAAGCCTCGCGAGGCACAGCATTCGCCTGATTTGTCCCGTTGGCGGCAATTGTCACTCCGGAAAGGTCAAGACGCGTGAGCTTCATGCTGCTCTTTATGAAAGCGAAATCGCGGGCATCAATTGAGCCGAAGAGTGTGAGATCCTTGATTGTGCCGGCGTCGGCACCCTGCACGAGAGTCTCGAGCGTGCCCGGTTGACCTACCCATAAGCTTCGCTTTTCCCTCACTTCGGAAGCAGGCTGAACATAGACCGCAATCTCCAGGTCCTCAAGAATATTATTGATTGCATAGGTATAATCCGCACCTGCATCAAGAAGATATCCGTTGCCTTTCACAGTTACGACATCGCTCTCAGGATTGGAAGGAACTACACGAAAAGTATAATTCCACCCCTTTATCACCTTGTCGGCGCCTGTGAACGCAGCACCCTGGATCACTCCCGGAGGCGTAACCCTGAAATATTGGGGAACCGCGCCTTTTGCAGGAATCTCATTGACGGTTATAAGCTCTCCGGCAACGGGAAGCCATGTCGCCCCGTTGTCGGAACTGGTAGCGATGCGAATCATATCGCCATCCGCCACAGCCGTTCCTGCCGGAAGGCGGCAAGTGTAGGCAACTGTTCCATACGCATATATCGCCATGCCGTTCAGGGTCATGCCGTCAATTTTACTCAAAGTGCATTTGAAAGCGCCGGAAGCATCGAAAAGAGCTACCGCGAATTTTCCGGAAAACTTATCATAGCTCAGGTTCTTTATATTTCCCACACGCACCGTAAATTCCTTCCCGGCGACAAGATCGCCCTCCAGATCGGAGCTCATGCCGGGCTGCCGTCCGTCAGCTGTGATATGCAAAGGAGACCATGCCGTGTTGGAACCGTTGCCTGGCTTAATATTATAAATTATGGTTGTGAGATTGTTGAAGCTGTGCGACTGGCTGACTGTAGGATTAAGAGCCGTGCTGGCATACCAGCCGCCATTGTTGTTGCCATCGGCACCTCCCCAGCCCCAGTTCACATGTATCATTCCCGTCAACGAATCATATCCGTCTACCACGAAGGCATGCCCCGCAGTGACATCCTGTCCGCAATAGAGCACCGGGCGGCTGCTGCGGATCTCGTTCTCCACAAGACGGTCAAACTCTGCCTGAGTGGGAGTTTCCGAACGTTTCTTATAAGACACCCCCGGATCATAGCCGAAATAATTAATCAGTGCGGCGGGAACCTTCACCTCGTATGCACTTGAACCGGAATACCCGAACTGCGTGCCGATACTGGCGGCGGCATGATAGACAAGTGTGGCGACAGCCTCGGCTTCCGTGTCGGAGAAACCATAGCGATAGTTGTCCATACGCATGTGTTCCCAATCATAGGCGACATCGAAATTCACACCATTGTAGCTTCCTGTACCTCGCTCCGGAAACTCATGATATTTCATAATCATAGCCATAGCTGTGCCCACACATCCCGTAAGAGTGTTTCCGGGTATATGCATATTGAAAGGAGCCTCCTGACGCCACTGCGGAGTCTCAAGAAGAATCCTCTCACTGCTTCGCGCAACGCGACGCGCCATCTGACGACGCTCAGCTTGAGACACAGGATTCTGTAGATTCGGAGCCGCCTTAATCTCGCTCTCAAGTCCATGTAGCATCCAGTTCATGGCAGGGGGTAGCGATGCGACATTATAATGTCCCTCAAGAGAATAGCCCAACACCGGAGTTGTGCAGTCGTCCGCGGAGATAATGATGTACCCCGGTCCTTGATGAGCGTTAAACACATAATAAACAGGTTTTGATGCCGAACTGCATGTATATGCGAGATCCAGAGCCTCTGTCGAAGACAATCTTTCCAGACCGCTTGCACTGAAAAAATCTGCAGCGAGCTGCTTGGCATTATCTACCGACACCACTTCTGCATGAACCACTGTAGCTGCACATGCCAGCAGAAGGGAAATTAGCTTTTTTGCGTAATGAATAAACATAACTCTTGCGTTAATTTTCGCTGTTGATTTACTTAATGTATATTTAATAAAATTTCAGTTTTGAAGTCCTTTCAGCTAATCCAATCTAAATGTCATAAGTATGTATGTGAAAATTAGTTTATATTAAATTCCAGGAGATTTTGAGATGATATCCTGATTTCGAAGAAGGAGCATATCGGGATATGCGATTTATAAAAAGACAAGATAGCATACAAAAGATTCAAAATCCAAATAAACGCCGAATTCACTTATTTATAAACTAATTTTAACTTACTTAATGATAAGGTCATACACTATTGCCTTTTCAAGGTAATATTCGGGACGCAAAATTAAATAATTATTCCCAATCTCAAGAATATGTTCATGAAAATTCTACGCATAAAAATTCCACGCACATCCTTTCATCTTATAGTAACCTCTATACTTGTTGACTTACTTTCATGTAGCTCCGGATATTGACAGCATGCCGGAAATATGCCGAGGATGTTTTTGCATGGAGAAGCGCGGATATGGAGAAAAATGAGTAATTTTGCGGATATGAACCGCATAATTATCATTATCGCAATACTCTCCGTCTTAGTGGCAAGCAGTTGCAGCCACAAGAAAAACGTCGTGTCGAAAGGCAAGGAATACGAAACGGAGGTAATAAAGGAAGATAAAAAGAAGGAGAAGAAAAAAGGACGCGACAGCCGACGCTATGCCGTGGTCGAGGAATCGCGCAAGTGGCTCGGTGTAAAATACCGATACGGTGGCAAGGAGCGTAGCGGCACCGACTGTTCCGGTATGGTCATGAGAGTCTATGAGCATGCCGCCGGCATAAAGCTGCCGCGCGATTCACGCTCGCAATGCGACTTCTGCAGAAAGATTGACCGCCGCGAGCTTGCGCCCGCCGACCTCGTTTTCTTCGCCTCGAAAGCCGGAGGAAGCCGTGTGAGCCACGTCGGAGTGTATATAGGTCAAGGCAAGTTTATTCACGCTTCGTCAAGCAAAGGCGTCATCACAAGCTCTCTCGACGAGCAGTACTATGTCCGTCACTTCTTCGCAGCCGGACGCGTTCCGGGATTCGACGACAAGTCCGCCAAGCGCGAGGAAGAAGAGATTATAGCGGTAAAAGAAGACACCGCATCGCCGCGCCCCGGCGACAAAGAAGCCGAAGCCTTGCGGCGTGCGGTGCTGGAATCGCTGAAAGACAAATAGTTTACCTTGCAGCGAAAGCGGGCATCAGAGCCTGCTGGTATGCGAGCAGACCTGCCTCGGAAGTTTCAAAAACCTCCCAGTTCTCGCCACCGTCGACAGGAAGCTTGATGTGGCTGTCGTCAACGAACTGGAATAATGTGGCTGTCTGACCGTTGGCGGTGTAGCTCCATGTCTGGGTAGCCTCGTCGAAGTCGAGACGCACTTTGGTGCCGTCTGTGCAGCTTACGACATCGTATCCCTTGCCGTCGCATTTCACAAGATATTTACCGTCGTTGCCTTCTATAATCTTGTCGCCTTTAGCCATCGGGTTGGAACCGCTCCAGAACTCGATGCTGTTGAGTACGAGAACGTCGCCGAGAAGACATACCTCATAGACCGGAAGAACCCAAAAGCCGAAGAAGATAAGCTCGTTGACAAACTTGTTGCCTACATGGTTGTTCCATCCGAGAAGACGGTTCGACAGAGAGAAGCTGCCGATACAGGAGCTCATGCTGAGCATGGCGGCGCACATTACGACCGCGATTAATTTCTGTGCTGTTTTTTTCATAAGATTGATATAAAAGGATTAAACAATAATTTCAAGCTTCTATTTCCCGTCGGGCGTGCTCGTAAAAGTTGGTGATGCCCTTGACGTAAGCGACCGTTTCGGTACCTCGGCAGTAGCCGTATTTGACGACAGGGTCGTTGTAGTATTTCGGATTCATTTTCATCAGAATAGCCTTCGACACATTGTCGTCCCATACCTCGGGATTAAGTCCGTACTTGCGCGCGAGCGCAATGGCATCGTAGACGTGTGCTATACCTACATTATATGCCGCAATGACAAATTTCAGACGTTCCTTGTCGTTCGGCACATATTTCACGAGATAGCTGTCGAGGTCATTTATAAGCTTCGTGGCGACATCGACGCTGGTCTCCGGGTTTACGAGCCTCGCGACACTCGTACGATAGCCGCGCGCCGTGCTCGGCATAATCTGCATGAGTCCGCGGGCGCCGACCCACGAGCGGGCATTGGGTTTGAACTTGCTTTCCACGTAAGCTTGTGCCGCCATGAGACGCCAGTCCCAGCCGATACGCGGGGCGTACTTCTTGAAAATATTGTCGTATTTCGAGATATAGCCCTTGGAGAAATCGAAGTTCAGACTGCTGCCGTTTTTCATCTGCTCGAAATAACGCTTAAGCAGGTCACTGTCTATCTCCTGCGATGACGAGCTCGCGAACCATGAATCTATCGAATCGGCAAGCCATTTCTTATCCGGAGCCACAGCCCATGCCGAGCGCTGCTCGAAACTTACCGGTACGGCGATGTCCAGGTCGGGATAGTAAGTCTGATTAAGTCTGGCTATGTCGCTGTCGACAACGGTCATGGGGATTTTGCCGTCCGACACCATCTGAAGAAGATCCTCGGTGATAAGAGAGTCAGCGTCAACTTCCTTGATAATGATGCCGCCACCAAGCTCGTCGTTGAGGTTCTGCATACGGCGCAGATATTTGCTGTCCTTTTCGACGTAGACCTCCTTGCCGACAAGCTGAGTGATGTCGGTTACAAGTACCTGTCCGTTCATCTTCGGCTGCACAAGCACCTGCGACGTGAGGTTTTCGGGACCGCAGGCAATGACATACTTCTTGTAATGCTCGGTTATGGGCACGGGATAAGCTATAACGTCCACCTTCCCTGAGTCGAGCATCGCCACTGCCTCGGCAAGACTGCGGGCGACACTGAGGTCAAGAACCATGCCTTTCTGCCGCGTGAGGCTGTCGACAAGCGTGTAGTCTATGCCCATCGGCTCTCCGCGGTAAAGAAAATATGAAAGTGGGCTGTACAGTGTCGCCACGCGCAGTGTATCGGGCAGACGGTACCCGTTACCGTCGTCAGCAGTCCTGACGGAACCTTTGCCGCCACATGAAATCATGAAAGCGGCTAAGGTGATGATAGTTACAAAAATCGCGGCAGCTCGACGCATTATTGCTCAATATCTGTTCTTAAATGCCGGACTGCTTGCGCTGACCGGCTTTGTCAATACTCGAAAGTACCGAGCGGCGAGACGATGGTGAGTCGCTTGCTCTGCGCTTCTTCGATACGTCCGATAACCTTGGCGTCGACACCGTATCTGCGCGAGCGGGCTATCACTTCCCCGGCTGCTGAAGCCGGACAGTAGATTTCCATGCGGTGACCCATATTGAA
>JAGBDG010000036.1 GCA_017937625.1 Muribaculaceae bacterium
ACATTGGCTTTACTTGTATTGTACAACTCACAAAGCTGCTGCTGAGACAGCCAAGCGGTATCGCCCGTAAAAGTAACATCAATGTGAGTAGTGCCGTCCTGGCTTTGATAAATTATAATCTGATTGTTATCTTCCATATACAAAGATACTCATAAAATCTTATAATCAATAAAAACATAATATTTTTATTCTCTAAGTGTTTTCGCAATCGCTTTTCGGGGCTGCGCGTGCTCCGCAGCTTGCCTCAAATACAGAGTATATCCCGCGCCGCCGCAGGCACCACGGGATACTGAGTAGTCGGCGACCGCTGCGCGGATGCCATACAGAGGATGTTTGCGTGTCAGTTTATTACCTCCGGCAAAAATTGGTCTTGGGAGGTCCATGCCCCGGAAACGCGCTGCTTATTCCGGGGTTCGAAGCGGCTGACGCCGCCTTTACTCCCTTCGGGAGAACGTTGCCATACCGTGCCCTCGGTGCCTTGGCTAACGCCTGTCGAGGCTGCGCGCGCTCCGCAGCTTGCCTCGAATATATGGTAGGACGCCCTTCCCGCAGCTGCGCAGCGGGTTAGAGGGAAACCGCACCTCCGGTGCTCTGATGCTGCTCGCTGAGATGTCGCATTTGTCAAAATTATAGTAGGCGGTCTACGCGAGCTCCTTTTTCTTTTTGACCGCTTACCTGCGGCGACAAGGGCTACTGAGCTGTAGGCAACCTCTGAACGGATGCCAGTTCGCTCTCATGGGAGGTGGAGGGAGAGGGTGAGTTTCTGGTAGAAGATGAAGCTGTCGCGGGCGACGTTGAAGTCGAGGGAGGCGGTGAGGTCGACGAAACGGTTGCGGATGATGCGGGCGTATATGTCGGTGCGGTTGTAGAGCGTGGAACCGTAGAAGGGCTCGCCCTGATAGAGCTGAGATGGGACTACTGTCGTTGGCTTTCCGAAGGGCATGCGCGAAGGCTGCTGGCGTCCGCCGGCATAGAAGGAGTTGTACACGCCGAGCCAGCGCCATTCGGCACGGACGTCGAGCCAGAATCCGGCGGGATGCGACCAGTAGTCGTAGGCGCGGTTGCGCTCAACGGTCATGAGCAGTCCGGCGCGGACACGCAGGCTGTCGAGAGCCGTGGCGTGGCTGAAATCGACGCCGGCATAGGGATTGATGACGAAATTATCGACGATGTGCTGGTCGGGACCGCTGTTCTTGGTGAGGGCATAATGGTTCATCATGACATGTCCTCCGGCAAAGAATGGCGAGCGGTCGGGCTGCCACTGTCCGTGGAGAACGATGTTGAACGCCTCGCGGTCCTCGGTGGTCTGCATCTGGCGCCAGTCGAGGTAGAAATCGACGAATGACTTTCCCTTATTGTACTGAACGAGAGCACCGCGGATATTGCGCTGGAAATATGTCAGCGAGTCGTTCCACAGGAAGTTGGGAAGCTCCTCGTGGAGCTGCGTGCGAGGGAACATACCCATGGAGAACGCCCACGTGGGCGCCTCATGGCGATAGTAGAGCGTCGGGGATACGCGCGCACCGCCCCACTCTCTTCCGATGGGCTGGTTCCATACGACGCCTCCGGCGACGCGGTCGCCGCTGCCGAACTTAAGCCCTACCTCGGGAGCGAGCTGGGTGAAGAAATATGTTTCCGTGGGCGTGTAGTCGTGGTCACCCTCGCGGTTGTCGAAAACCGACTTGAAATCGATGTCCCACGTGAATTTCTGCGCCGGGACAGTGATAAAGACGGTAAATATAAAAAAGAGTAGGAGAGACGAACGGGACACGTTCTTCATGACTTCTGATAGTCTGTGGGCGAAAGCCCTGTGATGTGCTTGAAATACTTGCCGAACGCCGACTGGTTAGAGAAATTGAGGGCGTATGCCACCTGCTGAACGTTCTTGCCGGAATAGCGGAGGAGATTCTTCGCCTCCATGATTACGAAATAGTCGATCCATCGGGCGGCAGAACGTCCTGTCGCCTCCTTGACGAGTAGGGAGAGATATTTCGGGGAAATGAAAAGCTGGTCGGCATAGAAGCTGACGGAGCGTTCCTTGAGATAGTGGAGATGGACGAGGCGGAGGAAATCCTGCACGTAGGAGTTGCGTCGCGGACCGGTCGACGAGGAGCTTGTGATACGCACGCGGCGGTAGACGATGCTCATGAGCTGATAGATGAGCGCCGTGGTCATGCTGTTGACGATATGCAGGCTCATCTGAGTGTCGTAGTTGTCCTTCATGACGGTGTTCATCAGCGAGAAATACCGCATCAGAAGGCTCACCTCGCGTTCCTGTAGGCGCAGGGTAGGATCGTCGTGCTCAATGAACGCCTCGCCGGAGAAGGCGGAGTACGATATGTTGATGTCGCGCAGGAACGCAGGGGAGAACAAGAGCAGGTGAAGATCGATGGAGGTGTCGTCGCCAATGGGCTTGACGCGCACGAGCGAACCGTAGTCGAACACGATGAGGACGGGACCCTCGACCTCGAGCTTGCGCGTATTCACTTCGGCAAAAAGCTTGCCTTTTACGAGCAGGAGCACGGCGATACCCTTGACCTGAGCGGGCTTGGTGTCCGGTACGATGCCCTGCACGTCGCGCGGCTGCTTGTACTCGCTGGTCATGTGGCTGTAGGCGCATTTGCCGGGTATCTCGTTGAATTCGTCGGAGATAGACCTGATAAATGAAATCTGCTCCTCGCTGAGATATTCTAATTCTGACAGGTTTTTCATTATTGACCGGTTGTTTTCTGCAAAATTACAAATAATATCGTCATCAAGGAAACATATAGGAATATATGACCAATAAACTCGCAAATCGGGAGAATGGGGATAAAGGATTGCTAATGTAGCTACTTTAGCTATTATAGGGGCGGGTTTCCGAGAAATGGAAATACGACGGAGGGAGGGGAAGGAGGAGTGAATACTTTTGCGGCAAAAAAAAGCTATGGAAACTGATGACAGAATGGCATTCATGATACGCGACGACCTCCGCGAGAGGACGCTCGCAGAACACTACGACCCTGTCAGAGGAATAGGGTCGACAGGACCGAGGCAACCCGTGAGAGTGCTCGGGCAGACGCATTACATTCCCGTCGCCATGACAGAGGACAAGGAATTCGACATGAGGATACAGGGACTCAACAAATGGAAGAAGCTGCGCTGCCGCCACGACTTCGAATACTGGTGCGCAACATGCGCCTACATCCACCCCAAACGCGGCAACAAACCGGTGCTGTGCATCCTGAACGAGGGACAGCGCTCCGTCGTCGCCGCCCTGGAGGAGGACAGGCGCGAAGGGCGCCCCGTGAGAGCCGTGATACTCAAGGCCCGCCAGTGGGGCTGCTCTACCCTCATCCAGCTTTATCTGGCGTGGCTGCAGACGTGCGTGTCGACGGGTGTCAACGCGCTGATATGCGCCCACCTGAAAAACGCTTCGAAAAGAATAAGAGGCATGTACTCGCTTCTTCTCGCCTGCTATCCTCCGGAACTGTGGGAAGGCACCGAATTCCCTGCCCTGCGCAACTTCGAAGGCTCCGAGGACATCAAAAGCATAGCCGGCAGGGACTGCACGCTGATGCTGAGCTCATGCGTCAATCCCGACGCCATACGCGGCAGCGACATCTCTCTCGCGCATCTCACCGAGGTAGCGTACTGGCGCAGCTCGTCGTCGGTATCGCCGGAAGACGTAGCCCAGGCTATTTTCGGCACGGTAGTCTACGAGCCGTCGACAGTAGTTGTGCTCGAATCGACGGCGAACGGCGTGGGCAACTATTTCCACCGCGAATGGCTCAGAAGCAAGGAGACGGGCAACAAGCGTGCGATATTCGTGCCGTGGAACGAGCTGAGCTGCAACAAGCGGAAACCGGCGGGCGACGCATACGAGGTGTTCCGCAGCCTCGACGACAACGAGAGGAAGCTTTTCGACTCTGGCATGACGCTCTCGCAAGTCTACTGGCGGCGCTGCCGGCGTGCCGAGATGGACAGCGACGAACGCTTCAACGCGGAGTTTCCCCTGCACGATACCGACGCCTTCATGGCTAACGAGTTCAACGTGTTCGACGCGTTCCAGATAGAGAACCTGCGCGCGAACTGCAATGCCGGCGCCGAGCGCGGCGGTCTTGCGGGCACTCCCCCGCTCTTCACCCCCGCGGCAAACGGCCGCCTTGCCGTATGGCGTCATCCCGAGCCGGGATGCGCATACGTGGCGGCGGTCGACGTAGGCGGTCGCTCGGCATCGTCGGACTGGTCGGTGATAGCCGTGCTGAGCCATCCGCGGGGCTCAGACCTGCCGGAGGTGGTGGCGCAATGGCGCGGACACATCGACCACGACCTGCTCGCCGATAAAGCGATAGAGATGGCGCGGTACTTCAACAACGCGCTGCTTGTTGTGGAGAGCAACACTCTCGAGACCGACGGCAGCAACGCGTACGTCCTGGAGGAGATGGCGAGGAAATACAGGAACATGTACATACGGCGGACATTCGACACGCGGTCGGGACGCACGACAAAACACTTAGGATTCCACACGAACCGCTCGACGAAGCCTATGCTGATAGGCAACCTGATAGCCGCCGTGCGCTGCGGGGCGTACATCGAGCACGACAGCGAGGCGTGCAACGAGATGCTGAACTACAGGCGCAACCCCGACGGCTCGTTCGGCGTAGAGTCGCCTCTGCACGACGACATACTGATGACCCGTGCCATCGGTCTGTTTGTGATAGCGACGGAGCATCCGCTGCTGCCTCCGGATTTCGGTTAGTGTGCCTCGAGCCAGTTCTTGCCCGTACCGGCTGCCACTTCCATGGGTACTCGTCCCTGATACGCGCCTTCCATGACGCGGGGGACGAGTTCCTGCATTATGCCGAGCTCGTCGGGCTTGACGTTGAAGATGAGTTCGTCGTGTACCTGCATAATCATGCGCGAGCGGAGCCCCCGGCGGCGCATTTCTCCGTCGATACGCACCATAGCCACCTTGATGATGTCGGCGGCGGAGCCCTGAAGCGGCGCGTTGATGGCGTTTCGCTCGGCATAGCTGCGTACGGTGTTGCTTCGGGAGCTGATGTCGGGCAGATAGCGCCGGCGTCCCATGATGGTGGTGACGAATCCGTCGGTACGCGCCTTCTCTATTGCTTTCTGCATGTATTCCTGGACTCCGGGATATGTCCTGAGATAGCCTTCGATGAGTTCTTTTGCCTCGCCGCGGGGTATTCCGAGCCGCTCGGAAAGTCCGAAAGCGGAGATGCCGTAGATGATTCCGAAATTGGCGGTCTTGGCGTTCCGGCGCTGGTTGTCGGACACCTCTTCAATGGGAAGATGATAGATTTTCGAGGCAGTGCTGCGGTGTATGTCCTCTCCGCTGAGGAATGCCTCGATCATTGTCGGGTCGCCGCTGAGGTCAGCCATGAGGCGCAGCTCGATCTGCGAATAGTCAGCCGAGAGAAGCAGGTCGCCCGGCTCGGCGATGAACGCACGGCGTATTTCCTTGCCGTCGTCGGTGCGGACGGGGATGTTCTGGAGGTTGGGGTTCGCCGAGGATATGCGTCCTGTCGCCGTGACGGTCTGGTTATAGGTTGTGTGGATGCGTCCTGTGGCGGGATTGATGAGTTTGGGAAGGGAGTCGACGTATGTGGCGAGGAGTTTCTTGAGAGCGCGGATATCGAGGATAATCTGTACGAGGGGGACGTCCTTGGCGTATTTCTCAAGGACATCCTCGGCGGTGGACCATGCCCCGCCCTTCGTCTTGCGCGCCTTGGGGTCGATCTGCATTTCCTCGAAAAGAATCTGTCCGACCTGCGAGGGCGAGCCGACGTTGAAGGGACGTCCGGCAATGGCGAACGCCTTTTCCTCGAGCTTGTGGAGGCGTCCTGTGAGCTCGGCGGAGAGTCGGCGCAGCTCGGCGGTGTCGATGCGGGCACCTTCCCATTCCATCGACGCGAGCACACCCGTGAACGGTTCCTCGACATCCTCGAGAAGTCGGGTCATGCCTTTCTCGGCACATTCCTTTTCGAGAATGGGCTTGAGACGCAGGCATGCCGTAGCGAGGGCGGCGGAATCGGAGGGACTGAGCTGTATGCCGAGATAGGTCATGGCGAGCGAGGCGGTGTCGTGGCGAAGGTCGGGATTGCAGAGATAGTGCGCCACGGATGTGTCGAACCACTTGGCGCCATCGAACACCACGCCCATGCGGCGCAGGACGAGCATGTCGCGCTTGATGTCGCCTCCGCAGAGCGTGACGCCGGGAGCGGTGAACACGGGTTCGAGAATCTCGGCGATTTCGGCAATCTCGCGTGGAGAGGAGGGCAGGGGAATGACGGCGGTACGGTAGCCGTCGGAGCCCTCGGGCATATACGAGAAGGCAATCGACAGCGGACGCGCAGTCATAGCCTCGTTGCCCTCGCACTGCATGGCGATTCCGCCGAGACCTTCATGGATGAGTCCACGAAGAAATTCCACCGTATCCTCACGGCTCCGCAGCTCTGCGACCTCGACGGCGACTTCCTCGGCAGGCGCAGGCTCTACCGTGTCGAAAAGGCTGCCCTGCACCGGTGCCTCGGACCTGGCGGGGACAGGGGAGGGCGCCGCGACGTCGGAAGACGCGTAACGCGCTATGAACGAGCGGAATTCGAGTTCCTTATATATTGCGAGGAGCGCCTCGACATCGGGCTCGCAGCGGCGCAGGGCGTCGGGACGGAACTCGAGATCGATATCTGTAACGATGGTGACCAGATGCTTCGAGAGGCGTATCTGGTCGGCGTTGTCGACAATTTTTTTCTGCAGCGCGCCTTTGATTCTGTCGGTGTTGTCAAGAAGATTCTCCACGCTGCCGAACTCGCGGATGAGCTTGGCGGCGGTTTTCTCGCCCACTCCGGGACAGCCCGGCACGTTGTCGGAAGCGTCGCCCTCGAGGGCGAGCAGGTCGATTACCTGACGGGGACTGTCGATGCCGTAGCGCTCGCATACTTCCTGCGGTCCGCGCACCTCGAATCCCTGTCCCTTGATGGCGGGACGGTACTGGAACACGTGCTCGTCGACGAGCTGACCGTAATCCTTGTCGGGGGTCATCATGTATGTGGTGAAGCCTTCGGCGGTGGCGCGTCGCGAGAGAGTGCCGATGACGTCGTCCGCCTCGTAGCCCTCGATTTCTATGACAGGGATGTGGAGCGCGGCGAGGATAGACTTGATGTAGGGGATGGCGAATGTTATGTCCTCGGGCTGTTTGTCGCGACCCGCTTTGTACTCAGGATATTCGTCGTGGCGGAAAGTCTTGCCGTGCGCGGGGTCGAAACATACGGCAATATATCCGGGATTCTCCTTCTTGAGAAGGTCGTCGAGAGTATTGCAGAAGCCGAACACGGCGGAAGTGTTGACACCTTTGGAGTTGACCCGCGGAGAGCGGAGCAGGGCATAGTACGCGCGGTAGATGAGCGCGTATGCGTCGAGCAAAAACAGTTTTTTTTCTTCCATGACATTACAGCGGACCAAGCCGCAGTGCAAAGATACTAAAAAAGCCGACAAATTTTCAGTGCGGAACTGGTATTTTATCGGGCTCTGAGGCGGGAGGAGAGGGAAATATGTTAACGGGCGGAGAATGTGTGAAAAATTCAAAAAAAAGCAGTAACTTTGCAAAGTAAAACCAAGAAAATGTAAATATCCTATAAATCAATTACTCACCAACTCAACACATTCAATGAGACGACTTTTAACAGTATTGACCATGCTGTGGGTTATGGGCGTATACGCATACGCAGCCGGCGGCATGATGACATGCACGGGTACGGTGGTCGACGAAAACAATGAGCCTGTAGTGGGCGCCAGCATTGTGATCACCAATGGCAAAGCTCTCGGCGTAACCGATGTCGACGGCAACTTCCAGGTAAAGGTACCCGACGGCACGAAGACGCTGACATTCTCGTATGTCGGCTATGAATCACGCAGGGAAAACGCACGTCCGGTAATGGGCATCGTGAAGATGGAACCGTCATCGGAACTGCTGAACGACGTAGTGGTAACCCAGTCGCTTGCACGCACCCGCAAGACTCCGGTTGCCGTATCGCAGGTAAACAAGGCAGAAATCGACGTGAAGCTCGGCAACCAGGAGCTTCCTGAAGTTCTCAACACCACTCCGGGCGTATGGGCAACCAAGGACGGCGGCGGCTTCGGCGACGCAAAAATCAACATGCGCGGCTTCAAGAGCGCCAACGTTGCAGTCCTCGTCAACGGTATCCCCGTGAACGACATGGAGTGGGGCGGCGTCTACTGGAGCAACTGGGCAGGTCTTTCTGACGTAGCCTCGAACATCCAGACACAGCGCGGTCTCGGCGCGGCAATCCTCTCGTCGCCCTCTATCGGCGGTACCATCAACATCACCACCCAGAGCCTCGACGCCGAGAAAGGCGGCAGGGTATGGTACGGCATGGGCAACGACGGTCTGAACGACATGGGTCTGAAAGTGAGCACCGGCCTGATGAAGAACGGCTGGGCAATCACGGTCCTGGGCTCGCGCAAGTGGGGCGACGGCTACGTGCAGGGCACATGGTTCAAGTCGTACAACTACTTCATCAACGTATCGAAGAAAATCAACGAGCGCCATCAGCTGTCGTTCACGGCATTCGGCGCTCCGCAGCAGCACAACAAGCGCTCGAGCCAGGACGGTCTGACAATCATGAACTACCAGAAGCTCGCCAAGAGATATATGGACGGCGAGAGCCCCTACAAGTACAACCCCACATGGGGCTACGGACTTGACGGTCAGCCGCGCACATCCAACCTCAACACTTACCACAAACCTCAGATCTCTCTGGCACACATCTGGAAGATCGACAACAAGTCGAGCCTGTCGTCGACAGTCTACGCATCCTTCGCGAGCGGCGGCGGCTACAGCGGTCAGGGACGCGGCACCTACAACGGCAACAGCCTGAGCAACTCGAGCTGGTACGGCGCAACCCAGGGTACCCCGAACACCCTCTTCCGCAACGCCGACGGCACATTCGGCTACAACCTCATCCAGGAAATGAACCGCGCCAGCAAGACGGGCTCTAACATGGTGATGAGCGAATCGAACAACTCGCACACCTGGGTAGGACTTGTATCGACATACCAGAACTCGTTCTTCGACAAGACCCTCAACATCCTCGCCGGTATCGACCTCCGCTACTACGTGGGCTTCCACAACAACAAGATCGTCGACCTCTACGACGGCGAGTACTTCATGGACGACAGCAGCCGCAAGAACGTGAAGGTGGAGAACAACGTAGCGGCAGCCGACCCGATGTGGCGCTACCAGAAATTAGGCGTGGGCGACGTTGTCTACCGCGACTACGAGGGCAGA
>JAGBDG010000037.1 GCA_017937625.1 Muribaculaceae bacterium
ATTATCATTAGAATCCCATACAGCGTAAGTTTTTCTGCTAATAAGACCTTCACTATGCATAATTGCGAGTTCTACCAGATTTGGAAGTCTCCAGCCGCTACCTTTGCCGGCACATCGGTTTTGTTTGCTATCTGTAGAGTGGATTTTAGTTCGTACTTCTGTCCATTGTTTTTGATGGTCAGAAATATTTTCTACATAATATGTGTCAAAATCAGGTTCTGACTCTACTTCAAAACCATTGATGTAGACAGAATTATACTGTGTGTCTTGGATTCTATGTACGGGCATCTTTCCTGAACCTGTACCGTTTCCTGTGTATCTGTTAGGACGAAGATTCGCAGTGCTATAATATTTTGGTTTTATTATAGTGCTACCATTGGTGCCTTCCTCTTTTGTATACGCAGGAATTGTCTGATCATCTTTTTTTACGTCTGTTAAATTGATGCCTAAGCTACGGATGCATCTTATTTGCCATGGGTAAGTATACCCGTGAGAGAATATGTTACTATAGTTACTGAGCGATAGACCTTCCATTGCCCATAATATACGTTCATTGCTGCCATAAAAGAGCATTTCCCCCCACTTATCGTTTGAGCCGATTTTTGAATCTCTGTCTTTTATATCAGTATAATCAACAAGAGCCTCGCTTCCAAGTGACTTCGAACCTATAATCATACGTATGTACTTCGCCGAGGTCGGCACATACCAGCGTATCTCGTCCCTGTCAATATATCCGTCGCCATTGTTGTCGCGATTGCGATTCATGCACGCGCTAATCGCCTCGATAAAGTCATTTACTTCTGTCGAATTCGGTATAGGGTCATATTCTGTACCTTTGTATTTTGAATGCCTATATTTGTACAAAAGACGCGGAAGATGGTGTCGGTCCTCAGAAACAGTTTCCTGATAAGGGATTGTCATGGGTAGGGAACGGTCGTTATTGTCATAGTAGATATAGTCCGACCATGGGATGTCGCTGTTTCTTGTTAACCATTCGTCTTTCCAATAATAATTGGTGAACCGATAGCAGTTGTATCGTCCGTTGACGTCACTGAGGTTGTCTTTAAAACTACTTGGCATTTCGCTTATCAAAGACCTAAGGTTCAGACCGAAAGTTTCATTGGTATGTTCGATACCAACGGCGGAGCCTTCTACTTTGCCCGACTCGGAGGACGCAGCCCGGTCGTCAGTTGAGTAATATGTAAGAATTGATTTCTGTTGTGTTCCGTATTTTGCGCGTGCGTATGTGCTCTGTCCGTCGGCGGAGACAGCCTTTGTCACTCGGATATAGAACTGTCGCGGGTCTGCGTTGACATAGCCGAACCACTGCGGTCTGCCGTTAATCAGCGCCGATTCATTTGCACCGTCGGCGCCCGTTATATCGCTGTAGTCGTAGGTATATTCTTTGACAAAGCAGGTGTACCAGCCGCTTGAGGAATGATATCGGTTGTTCGTCAAGACCTCACCGCGTGCGGCATCAATGAGATTGAAAGTGGAGTTCCGTTGAGTAGCTCTGGATTTATATTGAGCAAAAACGTACTGACCGGTTGTCGGTCTAAACTCCACCCAGTCAAGGTATTTTTTCAATTCAGGCGACTTCTGTATGATCTGGTTATATGTCAGACCTTTATAATCGTCATTTTCAATGAAATCTGACTCGTCGAAGGTCTTCACGCCGCCGTTGAGGTTGTCGTAGGTGGTGATGATGAAGCCAAAGCCCTCGCTTGAGCCACCCTGATTCGTTTTCCATGCCTTTAGTTCTTCGTCGGTAAGGTAGACGTTGAACTGGTGGTAGTGACAGTCGAGGAAAATGGTTTTTTCCTCCATGTCGGTGACGATACCCTCCACGCCGTTGGTTTTGGTGGTTGCCGTCGCCTCTACGCGGATGTCGTCGAGACCGTTGTTGTAGACGTTGTAGTTGTAGTCGACGTTGCGGTAGCAGTTGAAGTCGTTCATGTCATCGCCGACATAGCCGAGATGCACAATAAAGTTGCCCGTGCCGGAGCGGTAGACTCCCTCGCCGTTTTTGTCCGGATTGCCGTTGGGATCGACGGTCAGCGGCGGTTTCGGATTGTCTTTATCGTAATTGTACTCCACGGTGCAGTTTATGACAACGTAAGTCGCCATATTCGCCTTGGTCCATGCCGAGTTGAGAGCGGTGAATATCTTGTCGCCGCCTTCGGTAGCGGTGGTATATGCGTTGCGGGCGTTGTAGTCGGCAACTCCTGTCGCCGTATGCTTATTCTCGGTCATCCAGAAGTTGAATGTCTGCAGCGCGCGTTTTTTGGCGTCTTCCGACGCTGAAATGTACTGCGACGAGAACGCCTGCGTCCTGTAGAGCGTGCCTTTGGTGTCGGCGGTGCAGTTGTCGTCGAAGTTCTTGCGGTTCTGTATCGCCGAGGCGCTTGCGTCGCCGCGCTCGTAGAGCCACGAGTGGTTCGGGGCGTTGTAGACGGTGTAGCTGTGCGGCGTTACGGTGATGTTGTTGTTCTTTTCGTCTTTGGGGTCCTTTAGCCCGGTGTAGATGTTGAAAGTCACCTGCGAGACGAGCCTGCGCAGATGTATCGCTCCTTGCATCTGTACTGTGGCGCCGTTGGCGTAAGGAATGGTGTAGGACATGAAGTTCTGACCCTCCCAGTCGTCATATCGCGGGGTCCAGCCTGTGGATTCGCTGTAGGAGTGTTTTCTGTTGAGGTATATTCCGGACATTACGAGTCCGTTGGTGGTAGATGGCGCATAGAGCTGGTTCTCGGACGCGGCGACACCGATATTGAGGAATTTCTCCCACGTGTTCGCTGTGGCGAGAAGATCCTTGATGGTAGTATTCTGGAGATTGGGGCTGTCGCTCCTGACGCCATAGTTCTCGACATTCGCCACTGCCACGATGTAGCTCGGACCGGTCTTCGTATGGATGCTTATCTCATATTCTATGTGCTCTTTTGCCGGATTTTCCTCGACGTCCACTTTCTGCCACCCGGTATTGTTGCCATTCTCGTCCATGGAGGTGATCTGTCCGGTTACGGAAGAGTAAGTAGCCACGTAGAGGGAGTGCACGGCGTAGAGACCGGCATTGTCGATATCGGCGCGCGACTTTACTTCCATCTGCGGCACGGTGACGGTGAACGTTGCCGTCACGTCCCTGCCTGCCTCGGTGTAGTCGGGCATGTTCGGGACGGGCAGCTCGTCGGTACACGAGGGCGCCAGCGCGGCGATGAAAGCCGCCGCGAGCAGGAGTATTATATGTCGTATATAGTTGTAGTTCATCGTTATCAGTTGTATTCGGGAATGTCGACCGTGACGTTGTCCATCGGGCAGACAGTCCAGTAGATCGGGAACAGTGTAGCCTGGTCGGCTATTCCGACAATCTCGAATGTGTATATGTGGTTGCGCAGTATGCGGCTGTAGTCGTTGTATTGCGGGTTTTGTTTGGCTGGCGCGAAAGGCACTTCATAGACCTTGGCGTCGTCGCCGGCAAGGGTAATTCTCAGTACCGGCGGTATATGGGTCGCGCCGAGCCAGTCTTTATCGTTCTCCCAGAGGTAGCACGAGAAGACATTGTAGCCTACGCCTATTTCCTGCCAGTCGGTGGCTTCATCCTTGTTGACTTCTGTGTCACGCACGAAGTTGAGATACGTGTCGGCAGCTGTAACGTAAGTTCCGTTGCCGGGGTGCGTGGCGGCTACGACCTGTTTTGTCGTCGAGCGGTCGGTCCATACAGTTTTCGACGGCGTCAGCGCCCCGGCGGTCATTATGCCGGCGAACTGTACCGACTTTATGCGCATCTTGGCGTCAGCATCGTCGTATGAGCCGGTCCATTTGTCTTTGTCGACGTAGAGGCGGTCGATGACCTGTACTTTAGCCATCGAGCGGAGGAGCGATACGGGCGCGCCCTGGGTCACTCCGGGAAGCGTCTGGTCGGATATGTTTGTGGCTTTGATTTCGTCCTCGGCGGATAATGCGTCGATGCTCACGGTGAACTGCTGCACGCCCGACATGGGTATGTGCTGGCCGTTCATGCCGAAAATCTTCGCGGCATCCGGTATGATGTTCATCGCGGAGTTGCAGAAGTAGTCCAGAACATTGTCCAAGGTCGTCACTCCCGTGGTCATGTGCATGTAGGTCTGCCCCATCGAGCGGCTGTTCACAGTCGCGAGGATGTAGAAAGAGACATTGGTGGCTCCGGTGCCGATCTTGAAGAATTCCTTGTTGATGGAAGCCGTGCATTCGTATGTTATGACGCCGTCGCTTCCGGACGTTCCTTCGCTGACGGTCGTAGCGGTGGTGAAGTCGCAAAGGAATCTCTGGCTGATGTCGAAGAGGAGGAAGCGGAAGTCGCGGTTCGCCATGTCGATGTAGTTCTCGGGCGCAGTGCCGGGCTTCTCGTCGTAGCCGTAGGGGTTGTCGGGCGTGACGTCGGCGCGCGAGCTGTAGCCGGCGCCTCCGCGGGGCGTACGCGACACGATGTTGAACTTCACCGTGACGGTCTCTTCCTCTTCGGGCGCGGGAGCAGGCTCCTCGTAGCTGTCGTAGACGCACGAGGGGAGCAGTGCCGCGAAGGTGAGTGTTACAGCGGCAAGGCAAATATTGCGTAGATGATATGTCGCCGAAATGAGTGTCACTGTCAGATGTCCTCAGTCTGGTCGGGCACAACGCGCCATCCGTTGATGAAAACCCTTGTCTTTATCCATGCGCCGTTGGGGTCGAGGAAGAGCTCGAAGTTGTAGGCGTCGACGCAGTCGAGGTACTGCTGGGGCGTCTTCATGGAGGGGTAGAGGTCCATTGCCTGGATCAGTGCTCCCATTACGGGCATGCTGATGACGGTCTCGCCGGTGTCGTTGCGGCGCACGGTGAGGCGGTGGTCTTTGTCGGCGATGAGGCGCCCCATGGTGAGGCGGGCGAGCATGCCGTTGTTGACTTCTTCGCCGTCGCCGTCGGCGCGTCCGTTGCCGGTCTCCACGCGCAGGGGCAGCGTCGCCCAGGGGCGGTAGAGGTGTTCGGGAGAGTCCTCGACGAGGTTGTTGAGATGGTCGAGCTGGCTGTGGCGTCCGGTGAGCTCGACGGTGTAGTCGTCGGGATCCATCGCCTGGCCGCCCATGTTGACAAGGCTTATGTTGATGCGGTTGGTGTCCTTGGTTAAGTATATTGGTTCGACGTCGATGTCGCCGGGTTTGTCCGGGAAGACGACGCCTCTGGATATTCCGTGGAAAAGGGGCACGATGTCGTGTGCGGCGTAGAGCGCTCCGTCGGGGGCGTTCTCGAGGGGATGTGCGGCTGATAGTGCCGACATCGCCGATGGGTTCTGTGATTCGTTGATTGCGAACGCTATGGGCTGTTCGTGGACGGGGGTGCCTGTACACCATGCGAGCATGTCGTAGGTGCCCGGCGGGAGGTCGAGAGGTATGCGGTAGTTGTTGTCGGCAGAAGGCTGTCGGTCGTGGTGGTATTCGCCCACCAGGGAGCCTGTCTGGTCGAAGACGTAGAGCGCCACGCCCGTAACCTGACGTCCGAAAGCGTCGGACTGGAGCACGTTGGCGTCGTAGCGGAAAGTGGCGTAGAAGTGGCTTGAGCAATCGCCTTCGCTGTCGAAGATGACATCGTCGCACGATGGTAGCGTTGCCGCCCCTGCCAGAAGCGCAGCGGCTACAAGTGTCTTGACGTGTACTGAATGTCGATATTTCATGCCTTTATAGAAATAGAGAGAAAAAATGAGCCGGCGGCGGCAACCGCCGCCGGCATAATTGTGCTTGTTTATCAGAATCAGAGGATGATACCCTCCTGTGCCGGCACTACCCGCCAGGCGAGGATGTTGATGCGGTACTTGATGTAGTACTGGTTGTCGGCTGCGGGGAGAATCGGGTAGTCGAGGTTATCGATACCGGTTGCAAGACCCTTGACCTGAGATACTGCGAGGTCGTAGACATGGTTGCGGACAAGACCCATGTCGCCTGAGCGGAGGTTGCCCCAGTTGATTACGCCGTTGGTCTCAAGCTCATTGCCGGCTCCCGTAGGCGCGTCTTCTGTCCAGCGCAGGTGGTGGATAGGAATATAGAAGAAGCACTTGCCTTGGGTATATGACTCGGCAACACTCATCTGAGTCCACAAAGCATAGTTGGCAGCAGTAACATCTGCTTGGGTTTTAATTTCGGCGAATGTTCCATCTTCTTTCTTGTAGTATAGATCTGTAGGAATAGAGGTGATTTGCAAAGTGACATAGCGGCTTGGTACATGGCTAGTGCCGCGTACGGCTGAGGAGGGATGCATTACTTTTAAATTATATGCAGCATTAGCGGCTGTCACCTTTGTTTTGCCTTCTGGATCAGAATAGAGAACATTCTGTTTTTTGAGAAGACAATTCATAATGGTAGTTGTACCGGTAACATTATTGTTTTCTTCATCCTTTACAGCGTCGGCAAAGTAAATATTGCCTTCAAAGAGATAGAAAGAAGTGTTGGCGGCTAATTGTTTTCCATCATAATTGACTTTGTAATTGCCTACAACGAGAACAGCAGGAACAGCCGCCTTGGGGTTGCCGGAGTTGAATGCAGCGTCGGTCATGGTAGTTTCGAGAGCATACTTGCAAGGTTTGGTTCCATCAGGAGCAGCTTCAAAACTTGTGTTGCCCTTTAAATCGGAAGTGCCGGTTATCTGGTTGTAGCTGTAGTATTTCTGCGAATAATCGTTTACAGCTTTTCCTGCGCCAAAATCATTATCCGCACGGTTTGTCGTATGTGCTATATAATAATCGACAATGTCATCTGCAACGCTCGGGAAAGTTTCCGAGAAGTAACCTGGCGAGCAAGCCCAGTATGAACGGTGATGATCCGGATCGTTCCAAAACCAGGTGCCAAGTTTTCCATTTTCAGTGATTTGCTGGAGAGTTGGCGCAGTTGCCGTAGGAACCAGACCGTCTTTGTTTAATGAGAAGTTCTTGACAGCGAACATCTCTGCTTCTGTGGCATTGATTGTCCATGCTTCGGGAACGAATGTGAGATTGACTGTCTTGGCGCCGTTAACCGTATAGGGGCTGATTTTTGTTTTGTCAAGTGTGAATTTAACCTTGGCTGCATAGCGTTCTACATAGATGTCGACAAGGAGTTCGGCGTCAGTAGCGTCGTTTGCGTCTTCGTAAGAATTGAACAGCTGTTTCTTGCTGTTGATGGGTGTACCGGAGATTTTTACGCCTTCTTTTCCGGATACGATGTCGTTGCCATAGTAGCAAGAGTTGTTCATGGCAAAATTAGTGCCATTCTTATAGTCATTTCTTTTCTCAAGACGGAGGTTCTGCATGTTGATTGCCGCATTCTGGTAGCTTACGGGGTTGATGTAGCACATGACGTACGAAGGCATTTCCTTACCCGCCTCGATTTCAACTTTGACAATCTTCGTATAGCTTTCCTCTACATTAGGAGTGCCGACAGTCGGATTGTCAGGTGTTTTCATGTCGGAGGGGAAAGAGCGGCTGATGAAATTGCCGTTTTTGTCATAGAAGTCCATGTAGATAGTCTCGATGGCATTTTCAGCATCAGTGCCATTTTCGAAATCACTTGCACCTAAAGCGCGACTCGAGGAACCGGTAGGGTTGAGGATGTTCACACGGATGTAGCGTGTCTCATCCTTCTGTGCGATTTCCGGCCCTGCCGGTTCATCGCTTGAGCAGGAAGATGCACCGACAGCAAGCAGTGCTCCTGCGATTAAGTAGAGAGTTTTGTTCATGTGTGATATAATTGATTAATTATAATAGTTTTTTCATCAAATATCTGAAAAAAGTTTGTTAAATAGCGTATAGAAGTTGTTATAATAATGGTTTTGCGTTTTGAATTACAAAATTAGTGATTTCCCCGATAATTCACTATATATTTGCAAGGAAAAAGAGTTAAATACATCGCAAAATATTCCTTAATGCATCATAATCTATCCAAAATCTATCGCAATCGCCGAAAAAATGCCCCCCGGCGCCGGGGAAAGAAGCAGTACGAACAGCGGAGCACCGGAGGTGCGGTGTCCCTACAACCGGGGTGCGAAGCCCCCGGAAAGGACGCATCCCAAAGAATTCGAGACAAGCTGCGGAGCGTGCGCCGTCTCGAAACGCGTCAGCACAAGCCCGAGCTGTCGCCGCCCGCAACGTCGCACCCTCCGGGGCTTGTTGCGGATATGGTAGATGACGCGCTGTCCCCCAGCTTCGCAGGGGGTTGTAGGAAGCCCGCACCTCCGGCGCTCTCCAGATGCAAATGCGTAGCCGCAGGTGCTCGGGGTAAAGGCGTATATATAAGGAAGGCGCTCGCAGACCGCCGACTGATTGTGCTGGTTGCGAACGCCTTGTGGTGTAGTCGGCGGTCTTCGAGCGCCGTTTGTTTTTTATGCCGTCTCACCCCCGGCGCCTTCGGCGGCGGGGGCTACTGGGTAGTCGGTGACCGCTTCGCGGGCACCTTTTTGCGTCATCCGTTTCGCAGATGATGCCTTTCTACTCCCTACGGGAGATATACGCCTTTGCGGACACCCTCTTATGCCTTTGCGGCGAGGGGCGAGGGGACGTTGTAGACGCGCGATGCGAGCTCCTGGTCGAGCATGTAGAGGGCGAGACCGTTGTCGCCGATGAGCTTGAGGCGGTCGATGAGCGCCTGTGCCGTTTCCTCTTCCTCCACCTGCTCGGCAACGAACCAGTCGAGCTTGCCGCGTGTGGCGTAGTCGTGCTCTTCTTCGGCGAGGGCGTAGAGGTTGTTGATGAGGGCTGTCACTTTCTGCTCATGCTCGAGGGTAGCGACGTATGCTGCGAGGGGCGACTCCCATGTGGTGGGGACTGCTTCGATGGGCTTGAGGATCACGCGGCCGCCACGGCTGATGAGGTAGTTGATGAAGATTTCGGCGTGTGCCTGCTCTTCCTTGAACTGGATGCGGAACCAGTTGGCGATGCCGGCGTTGCCTTCCGACTCGAAGTGCATGCCCATGGAGAGATAGAGGTATGCCGACCAAAGCTCGGCATTGATCTGGGCGTTGATGGCGTCCTGAATTTTTGTACTGATCATAGTTTTTTTGATTAGGTTGGTTGTATGTTGTTCTGTCATTGTTTTTTCGTTGCCATGTAGAGCGGACGGCGGCTGTCGCATGACTTGCGGCGCAGCTCGGCGACGCTGTAGCCCTCGGGCGCCGACTTGGCATAGTCCTCGGTGAGGAGCACAAGGGTGCCGGCTGGATATGAGGCGACGGCATCCCATCCGCTGACGGGACGTATGCGGTCGTCGAGGTAGAAATTGAGGGTGTAGGGGCGGAGCATGTCGTCCATCACGAGGACTGCGGGGGCAGCGGCGAGCTGCGGTACTACCGCCTTGTCGCTCTTGGCGTTGAGAATGGCGGGCATCGCGGCAACGGAGTAGGCGAGGTAGAGCGCCCATACGGTCACGAGGACGTGCCCCACGGGGCTGTGGCGGTTGACGAACCACGCTATGCCGGCAGCCGCGGGGAGGAGCAGGGCGGCGTAGCGCCACCACGGTATGCTCTCCATGGGCAGGACGCCGGGCATGGAATGAATCTGCAGCGCTATCACGGCGGCGGGGGCGAGGATGGCGAGCACCGATATTATATAGGTGTAGACCTTGACGGGACGGACGGCTGCGAGGCTGTCCATAGCCGAGGCTATGCCGTAGCAGATGAAGGGATATGCGGGCAGGAGGTAGACGCTGCGCTTGCTCGCGGGTATGCAGTAGAAGCCTATGATTATCACCGCCGCCGTCAGCGACAGGAGTGCCGCGGGCGTCAGGGGCGTGCGGGGCTCGCGCAGGAAGCGTTTCAGCCCGAAGAGGCAGAAAAGCATGAGCAGCGTCCACGGGCACAGACCCGCCGCGAGCGTAATGAAGTTGTAGTACCACGGGTTGACGTGGCTCTCGTAGGACATGTTGCCGGTGAGACGTCCGATGTTCTCCTCGAGCATAAGGTCGAGGAATTCCTCGCCTCCGCGCAGATATGCCGCATAGTACCACAGCGCGGGCACGGCGAGCGACGCCACCACAAGGAGGAGCATGGCGCCGAGAGTGGGGAAGAAGCGGCGGTGCCTCAAAAGGCGGTAGACACCGATGACGAAGCAGGGCAGCAGCGCGCCGACGGGTCCTTTGGTGAGCGTGGCGCATGTAAGGAGCGCCACGGCGGCAAGCCACCGCAGGGCGCGGAAGCGTCCCTGACGCTCGGTGAGGTCGTAGAGCACGTATATGGCTCCGACCATGCATGCGGTGAGCACCATGTCGAGACGGCATGCCCACGCGGCACGGAAAACCTCGATGCTCGTAATCGTGACGAAGGAGAAAATCATGGCGAAGCGCGTTCCGCGAGCCTTCTTCGCCCAGAAATAGCCTCCGGCGACCATCGCCACCGCGGCGAGCGCCGACGGAAGGCGGCTGAGGTACTCGTTGACCACGCCTCCGTTGAAAAGCCATGCCAGTCCGGCTATTATCCATGCCATGAAGGGCGGCTTGAAGGGTATGTCGCCGCCGAAGTTCTGGGGCAGTATCCAGTCGCCGTATTTGAGCATCGACACGGCAACGATTGCCTCGCGGGGCTCACCCTTGCTGTTGAAAAGCGTCTCGCCGAGCCACGGCAGCAGGAGGAATGCCGTCATTGCTATGACTATCACGGCTGCTCCCGGAAGATTGGACTGGATTCTTTGGTTCATGGCTGTTTATTTTATAATGATTCTGTAGCGTGCTCCGTCGGTTGCGACAATATAGAGTCCGGGCGAGAGCGTGGCGCCCGCTCCGGCTGTCAGCCTGGCGGCGACGGTGCCGTCGGGGCGGTAGATGCCTGCCGTTCCGGCGCCTGTGCAGACGACAGTGCGCCCGCTGACGGTGATGCCGTCCGGGGCGTCTATGGAGCCGATGCCGTTGGTGTCGTCGTCGACGCTGAAGCTGAAAGATACAGTGCCGCCGCTCTCGGCGATGCCGGTCACGGAATACCCGGTCGAGGTGCCGTCCCATGCGAGGAGCGCCGGTTCGGTCGTCGCTGTCAGCGCGGGGTTGCCCGATGTGCCGGGAAAGGAATAGCCCGCCATGACGTCGCGGCGGGTCGATGTCTGCCCGTTCGCCTCGACGATGTCGACGTACTGGTGGCTGCGCGTGTTGTTGACGGTGTTGGCGTCCCAGACGCTCTTCCTGAAGTCGATGTGCCACACGAGCAGTCCGTGTCCGGGCAGATACTCGTCCCAGCCGGTCTTCTGGCGGTTCTCGAGCAGGAAAAACTCTTCGTCGCGCGCGGTGGGTATGAGTATGGCGCTGTTGCTTTCGCCAAGGGCGTCGAGCGTCACTTCCGCGTTTCCTCCGGCTATCGCGGGGCGCATCCATCCCACGGCGTTGCGCTCGAACGAGGAATAGTTCGGCGGCGTGCGGCTGTCGTTGTTGTAGCTGCCGCTGTCCATGATGTCCCAGTCGTGTGGGGTGCATGACAGCGACGCGGAGGTGCTGTAGAGGTCGGGGAGTCCGAGCACGTGCGAATATTCGTGGCAGAATGTGCCTATACCGTCGGGCTCTCCGTCGGAAATCTCGTTGGAGCAGGCGTAGCCGTAGATGCGCACGCCGTTGTATTCCGGTCCGCGGCGGACCTGGTAGGAGTGCGGCCATACGGTGTCGCGCGAGCCGCCGTTGTTCTCGCCGTAGCCGGCATAGATGACGTAGATGTTGTCGACATATCCGTCGCCGTCGAGGTCGTATTCCGAAAAGTCGATTTCGTCTGCAAGGATCGCGGCGGCGTCGGTCACCATCTGTTCGGGGCGCCTGTCGTTGCCCGCGTAGTCGTTGGCACCGTAGTATGCCGTCTCGTGGGGCAGTACGACCGGTCCGAAGACGTCGAAATGCGGCAGAAACTCGCCGCCGGACTGGCAGATGAAATAGTCGCGCGCGGAGCCGTATGCGCGGTTCCCGGAAAAATCTTCTTCGTTGAGCTGTCGGCTGTAGAATGTGTCGGGGTCATCCATCGTGAACGCCTTGTCGGCGAATTCTACAAGGAAAACGAGGCTGCGTACCTCGCCTGTGCGCGGATAGGCGTATGTGAAAAGTCCCATGCCGTACTGCGGGGGCGTGTCGTCGGCTCTCGATATTGCGGGCATGGCGGTGGAGTGGCGCAGGCGCGTGGTCCGCACGCTGTCCGCACGCACGGCTGTCCTTGCGGCTACCTCGCCGACGGTCAGTCCGGCGTGCCGCAGCGTTCCGTCGGCGTCTGCCGTCATCGCGCGTCCTTCGGTGTCGAGATAGTAGTGTCCGTACTCGTCGCCGACGGTCATCACGCTGATGACTGTGCCGTCCGGCTGGGTATAAGGGAACCAGGCACGCCGGGCGGGTATGCCGTAGGCAGTGAGCGTGCCCGCGAGCAAAAGCGATAACGGTATCAGCAGACGTGCTCCCATAAGTCAGGTCTTTCTCAGTTCTCGCCCGTCTCTGACATCTCCGACGGGTGCTTGTCGAAGTACTGCTTGAGCATTTCCTCGATGTTGAAGTAGTATCCCGCGGTCTTCGAGCCTTCCTTGTTCACTTCTATATAGTCGTAGTGCGGCGGCTCGAAGCGCTGGCTCGTCGCCGTCATTCCCGAAATGTTCAGGAAGTCGTACTCGTGCTGCGGATAAACGACAATTATGGCGTTGTCGGGATCGGCTCCGGTGCCCGAAGCCGCTATCACGAGCAGCAGATGGTTGAGCTTGTACTGCCATATCCTGGCGAGGTCGGTCTTGCGGTTCTGCTCGTAGACGAATATGCGGTTTGTAAGCTGGCGTAGGTCGACGGGGTTGTCGTCGAGCACCTGCAGGGCATAGTCGAGCATCTTGCCTCGGTCGGCGCGCGTGCGCTTCTCCTTGGCGTAGATTGGCAGGAGCTCCTGGAGCAGCTCGGGGTTGACAGCCTCGCGGTATGGGTCATAGTCTTCCTGGAACATCGTGCCGTAGTAGAAGTACTGAAACTGCTCGGAAGTCATCGTTGTGTCGTTCGCCATGAATGCCTTTAGCAGGCGCGGATAGTAGAATTTCGACGCGGGGTCGGTGCTTTCCCTGGCTATTTTCTCCATGTCGGGCGCGCCGAGGGCGGCACGCTGGCTTGTCTTGGCGTGTACAGCGCCGAATATCGCCGTCAGCGACAAAAGGAGTATCGCGGCTACCTTTTTCATAGTACCATGGCAAGGACGATGGCTGACATTGAGCAGCTTACTACTGCCGGCAGCCCTTTGGCGCAGAGATACTGGATAAATTCGGAAGACGCTACGTGCAGCTTCAGACCCCTGGGGGTACGCATGTATGCCACGCAGCCCAGAAATGCGCCGATGACGCTGCCGAGTATGATTGTCGCGGTGATATTGCGGACGAGCAAGCCGAGCAGCGCGCCGACGAGAGCGCCTGCGGCGACATAGGCGTGACCCTGGCGGAGTGCCGTGAGAGCCTTGGGCTGGAGAACGCCTGTCATGAGTACTATTGCGGAGGCTATGCCCCAGAAAAGAAGCACTTTGCCGCTGCAGAACGGCTGCCCGGCGAAGTGCATGCACAGCAGTGCGAGCCACCCGGCGGCTACCGACGGGAAACGCGGTATGAAACAGCCCGCTGCGGATACTGCTGCAAGAATGATTGCGATTATGCTGAGAGTGGTTATTGTCATAGCTTACAAATTTAGAAAAAATACGCTGATTAGCCGCCCTGCCGCGCGCTTCTTTTCGCAATATTTCACTAAATTTAAGGGTTGGGCATATACGCATGCGTATATAAAAACAGCGGCGCAACCGTGTGCGCCGCTGCCGTATGCGTTCCTGTGGGGGGAATTATTCTGCGGGTTCTTCCGCTGCGACCTGCTCGCCGGTGGAGCCGTTGAGAGCCGACACCATGTTGCGGAACTCGTCGAGGCTGATGGTCTGCTCGTTGAGCTTGACGCTGTTGTGGATGGCTGCCATGAGCTTGTTGTTGAACGCTGTCTGAGCGCAGTGGCGGCGCTGGTCGTCGTTCTTGAGAAGGTTCTCGGCGTAGTAGTCAGCCATCTGCTCCGCCATTGCGCCCATTCCGTACTGCTGGAGCTGCTGCATGGCGATGAACTTGGCGGCTGCCTTGACGTCGTCGTCGTTGATCTTCACGCCAAGCACTTCGGCTGCCTTGCTCTCGATGATGTCCCACTTGATGCGGGGCAGGATGTTGTTGAGGTATTCGTCGATTTCGCTTTCCTTGATTTCAGTCTGGGTGCGGAGCATGTACTTGCGCAGGAATCCCATCGGGAGTTCCATATTGCCGTAGGTGTCCATGAGATAGTCCTCGGTGTTGCGGACGAAGAGCGACTGGCTGTTGGGCTGGAGAGCCTGGGCGATCATGTCGGAGACAGCCTTGCGGTATTCCTCCTCGTTGTGTACCTTGTCCTCGCCGAATACTTTCTTGTAGAATTCCTCGCCGAGCTCTGCGGGCTTGTTGACAACGAACTCGCTGATGGCAATCTGGAAGTTGCC
>JAGBDG010000038.1 GCA_017937625.1 Muribaculaceae bacterium
GATATAATAATAATACATTATTTCATTGAATATCAATAAAAATGCGATTGATACGACTACGCCCCCTGTTTAAATTTTCTGACTATCAGGGATGTAACAGGAGCGATTAAAGCCATTAATAAAAACACTCTCATTATCCATACGAATCCAATACTGGGTTCATCCAACAGTAAAAATGAGCCAAATATTTGATTCCAATTCCAAGGAATATTATATCCTAATAACTTAAGTGCAATGAACGGTCCTAAAAATATCAGGAGAAATTTAAAAACCGGATAATATATCCTTTTTAATCTTTTTATCACATATTGTCCATAACCTTTTTTGCAACCTGTATAACAGAATCCTGAGACCATAACAATTAAAGGAACATCAAATGATCTAAGCTGTGTTATAACATAAGGAGCATTAACGTGAGCAAGCACTATTAATATCATACTGATTGCTCTAAGAATGTCAATAGAGTTATCTCTCTTTTTTATTTCAGACTCGCACATATATTTAGATCAAATCTCTAATAAAACGAAAGGGTCAGACTGTAATAAAATACCTAAGTGGGAAAGCTCATCAAATATATCTTTCTGCCCTTTTCGATAAAATCAAAAATATTCGCTACTTATTAAATAATAATATATCAAATTAAATAAAATATATCAATCGCGTTTGAATATATCACGAGTATATACTCTATCTGCCACGCTATCCAAACAATTATCATAACGGTTGGCGATGATGGCTTTAGACTCGGCTTTGAAACGGTTTAGGTCGTTGACTACAAGGCTGCCAAAGAAGGTTGTACCGTCTTCGAGAGAGGGTTCATAGATGATGACTTTCGCGCCTTTTGCCTTGATGCGTTTCATTACGCCTTGGATGGATGATTGGCGGAAATTATCGGAGTTTGATTTCATCGTGAGGCGATAGACACCGATGACACATTCCTGTTCAGGAGCATTCCCGTAACTATTTGCTGTTGAATAATCGTAATAGCCTGCCATTTTAAGCACTTGGTCGGCGATGAAATCTTTGCGGGTGCGATTGCTTTCGACAATTGCGCTCATCATGTTCTGCGGCACGTCGGCGTAGTTGGCAAGGAGCTGCTTCGTGTCTTTGGGGAGGCAGTAACCGCCATAGCCGAACGAGGGGTTGTTGTAGTGGCTGCCGATGCGCGGATCGAGACCGATGCCTTCGATGATGGCGCGGCTGTCAAGACCTTTTACTTCGGCATAAGTGTCGAGTTCGTTGAAGTAGCTTACGCGCAAGGCAAGATAAGTGTTGGCGAACAGCTTAACTGCCTCAGCCTCTTTCATTCCCATATAAAGCGTCGGTATATCTTCCTTGATGGCTCCCTGATGCAGCAGATGAGCAAAAGTATGCGCTGCTTTGTCAAGTTTCTCAATATCAGTTACGGCTAGAATTGCAGCGTTTTCTTCTGCAAATTCCGGACGGTCAATGATCTTCGGCATCCCTGCTATAATACGTGAGGGAAACAAGTTATCGTAAAGCGCCTTGCTCTCGCGCAGGAACTCGGGGAAGAAAAGCAGATTGAATTGTTTTATGCCCTTAGCAGCATATTTCACATAAAGACTTCGGCAATATCCGACGGGAATTGTGGATTTAATTACCATCACCGCGTCGGGATTCACGCTGAGTACCAGATCTATGACATCCTCAATGCAATGCGTGTCGAAGAAATTCTTTACCGGGTCATAATTGGTCGGAGCTGCAATAACAACAAAATCTGCATCTTTATAAGCCGATGCACCGTCAAGCGTCGCGGTAAGGTCGAGCGGCTTTTCCGCAAGATATTTTTCAATGTATTCGTCCTGAATCGGAGATTTTCTCCTGTTGATTAAGTCAACCTTTTCAGGAATTACATCAACAGCCGTTACTTGATTATGCTGAGCCAAAAGCGTAGCAATACTTAACCCAACATAGCCTGTGCCGGCTATGGCTACATAATATTTTCTCATATGATAACTGATTGCAAACTATTCGTTTCCATCAAATATTTGGAAACGAATAAAGGCAGAAAATAGAATAACCTGATTCTTTTTCAGATTTTTTCGACGTCGCGGGGGTTGATGAAGACGGTGGCGCCGCCGAGCATGGCGAGGCTGACGACAAGGGTGTGGGTGCCGTCGGAGTTGCGCCGTATCTCGCCCTGAAGTCCGCGTAGGTTGCCACGGATTACACGGACGGTGTCGTTGACGTGGAATTCGGTGGGAGCGAAGTCGACGGGGCTGTCGGATTGACCGAGCATGAATTTGAGCTTCTCTATCTCGGCATCGCCGACGACGGCGACGGGTCGGCTCAGCGAGCCGGCTCGCCTCGATCGGTTCACCATGAAGCGGCTGATATAAGGAAGTGTGACTATATGGCGGCGCTCCTGCTCGGTGCATCGCACGAAAACGACTGAAGGGATGACGACCCGGTCGACCATCTTGCGCCTGCCGTTAGCCCATACGTGCATTTCCTGCTGGGTAGCCACATACGTTTCTATATTGATTTCCCGGAGTTTATCCCCGACTGACCTTTCGTGCCGCGAATTGACTATCGCCACGAACCATTTGCGGTCGGACACGCCTACGGCGCCGTCAACGCCCACAGGCACTGCCGCAGTTTTTTCTTCAGAATATACTTTATCGGTCAGCAAAGACTCTTTTTACAAAGCAATCTCCTGATAAGAGATACTTACTCGGACGCAAAGTTAGCGATTTTTTGCGAAACGAGCACCATTGCGAGATATAAATGTATTTTCAGGAACACTGCCGCTGTAAATTCTGCGGAGGGCTCCTGAATTTCGGTATTTGATTTTTCTCGGAATGCAGAGCTTTAGTGTATTATGGATTATGTCTTAGCTTCAGAAGGAGAACTGGACGAGGGCGCCGACGCGCTTGGCGGTCCGGGATACGCCGGACTGGTTCTTGCGCCTGCCCCAGTCGAACTCGATGCCGAACTGTGTCCGCGGACTGGGATTCCAGAACAGATTGACCGTGACGAGCTGCCCGTAACGGTATTCGTCGCCGTCAGTCATTCTTTTTGGCAAATATCGGACCTGACTCATCGAGACGGTCGAAAAGAGCGACGGCCTGAAATTATACTGGACGCCGGCGCTCCAGCCGTAAGCCGCAGGCGAGTACATTTTGCCGGGATGGTCTATATCGGATATAAGGTCATAATTGCCTATCTGCATATCGGCGAGGGTGCTTGTATATCCGTGTCCGTAGCTTGCCGTGAGATAGGTGGTAATCTGAGGCAGCGGATTTGCCACGGAACTCAACTGCAGTCCCCAGCCCGATACGTTTGTGTTCTTTTCCTCGACGAGATTGCGGTATGACATCAGCCGGTACATTGCCGAAACGCGGACATGCTGTCCTTTTGCCCACTGGTATTGAATGAAGGTGTCGAACTCGGGGAACCAGCTGCGAACCTTGGCATTCATACTTCCGTCAAAAGCATAGCCGGGCTGTACATCGGGGCTTTCGGCAGACACGGCGACAACCCATCGTCCGGCGATTGTTGGCATATAACGGACAAGGACGTTGCACGGGGCTATCTTATTTGCAGCTCCGTTGGCATCTATCATTGGTGTCTGGGCAGCCGGGTCGGAAAACGTCGATGACGCGAGACCGACAGTTATATCGCGGAACTGCGCGTAGGCTTTCTTCAAGTGGAAATCACGCGCCTGATAGCCGTTGAAATTCGCCTCGATATAAAGCTGAAATCTGCCGAAGACTTCGCTGTTGCCAAGTACCTGAAAGAAAAGACATGTTCCTGCGGGTGTGGTTCCGAACTGACGCATCGACGCGGGGTCGGCGGGTATCGGTATCATATACGGAGCGAAAGCGGGTGACGGCACTGCCCCGCCCCAGTCGTAATATCCGCGCATCCTGACGGCTCCTCCGAGACCCATCGACATGCGGGCGTCGCGGCTCATGAACTGAAAATAAGGAGCCACAGGGTCGTCGAAGTGCCTGAACTGGTCGTAGTAGAAGTTTATTATTTCCTGCCGCAGCGAGTCGTCGACTGCCGCTTTCGCCCCGTCGTCCGGTTTGCCGTCGACATAGATTATCTTATTGTTGCGCACGACATCCTCAACATGACGCTGTACGTGCGTTTTTGTCTCTGCCGAAACGGCGAACGCGGCGACGAGAACGAAAGCAAAGATTGAAGCAGGTTTTGAAAACATAAAGCGATGAATTTATTGTCCTGCTATTCTAACATCCGGCGCGATATAATGTTTGCTTAGAAAAAGCAAACGCTCCGGAAGGCGGTTCCCGGAGCGTTGCGAACACATTCTATAGATTCCTTATATATGCGACAGACGGCGCTTGCCCGTGGCGTCGCTCTTGCGGATAGCCACACGGCGGATTTTTCCGGATATTGTCTTGGGAAGTTCCTTGACGAATTCCACGATTCGCGGATACTTGTACGGCGCGGTTATCTTCTTGACATAATCCTGAATCTCCTTAATCAGCTCGGGACCTGCCTTCGACACAAATTCTTTAGCAAGCACAATGGTTGCCTTGACAATCTGCCCGCGTATTTCGTCGGGTACTGCCGTGACGGCGCACTCGACAACTGCGGGGTGCGTCAGGCATGCGCTCTCTACCTCGAACGGACCGATGCGGTAGCCGGACGATTTGATGACGTCGTCCTTGCGGCTTACAAACCACATATATCCGTCCTTGTCGCGCCAAGCTATATCTCCTGTATGATACAGCCCGTCGTGCCAAGCCTGTCGGGTAAGCTCCTTGTCGCGCAGATATTCTTTGAAAAGACCTGCGGGCTTATCCTTGTGTTCCGTCCTGATGACAATCTCGCCATTTATTCCTTCCTCAACAGAATTGCCGTCATCGTCGACAATGTCTATGTCATAGAGCGGATTGGGTTTACCCATCGATCCGGGACGGGGCTCAATCCACGGGAATGTGCCGATTGTCAGCGTAGTCTCCGTCTGTCCGAATCCTTCGCGAAGCTCGAGACCAGTGAGCTCTTTCCATTTCGCAAAAACGGACGGGTTGAGCGCCTCGCCGGCGATGGTGCAACGGGTAAGCGCGGAGAGATCATAGCTTCCGACATCCTCGCGTATGAGGAAACGGAAAACAGTAGGAGGTGCGCAGAAGGAGTTGATGCGGTATTTCTCCATACATGCGAGCAGGTCGGCAGGCACGAACTTGTCGAAATCGTACACAAAGACGTCTGCTCCGCAGATCCACTGCCCGTATAGCTTGCCCCAGACAGCCTTGCCCCACCCCGTGTCGGCGAGGGTAAGATGTATGTCGCCGGGACGCAGATTGTGCCAGAAGCGTGCGGTAACGATGTGACCCAGCGGGTATGTGAAATCATGAGCGACCATCTTTGGCTCGCCGGACGTGCCGGACGTGAAATAGAGAAGCATGACATCACTATTTTCGTTGACTTTCTCAGGACGGTGGAACTGCGGAGCTGCGGCTACACACTTGTCGAAATCGAGCCAGCCTTCGGGGACTACCGGACCGGTAGACACAAGGTGCTCTACTCCGAGCTCTTTCGGCCGAGCCTCGTCGATATGCTCGGTCATGTCCTTGTCGCCGGCAGCGATGATTACCTTGATGTCCGCCATACGACAGCGGTAACGTATATCCTCGGCCGTCAGAAGATGTGTGGCGGGAATAGCTATGGCTCCTAACTTATGAAGCGCCATCATGGAAGTCCAGAATTGCCAGTGGCGCTTCAGTATAAGCATTACCGGCGTTCCTTTTGTCACGCCTATGGTCTGCAGCCACGCTGCCGTGCTGTCGGAGAGCCTCTTGAGGTCGGCGAAAGTGAAGCGTTTTTCTTCGCCCTCTGGATTTGTCCAGAGGAGCGCCTCTCTCTCGGGCTCTTCATCAGCCCAAGCGTCAACTACATCGTAAGCGAAATTGAAATTATCGGGGATAAGCAGTTTGAAATTTCTAGCGAAATCCTCATAGCTTTTGAAATCTGTCCTATTAGTGAAACGTTCAATCATAATTACCTAAGTGATTATACCTACTGAAATTAACCAATATCAAGTTTGAAATTTGCTACAAAAACGAGCAAAATCAAAGAAAGATTCTTCTTGAAAACGCCCGAAAGTTACAAAAAGATTTTAACTCGACAAAACATTTTACAATTTTTCAGTCGCACAATCAAAAATCGGCATAATGGTCAAAACAAAAGCTCCGTAGACTGCGGACAGCCTACGGAGCCAATTATGAATGCGATAGGATATGAATCAGTGGGTTTCGGTTTCGGGAGCGATGAGCTTGTAGCCCTTCCCGTGGATATTGATGATTTCGATAGAAGGATCGTCCTTGAGATGCTTGCGGAGCTTCGTGATATAGACATCCATCGAACGTGCGTTAAAGTAGTTGTCGTCGATCCAGATAGTCTTCAGAGCGTAGTTGCGCTCGAGAATCTCGTTGACGTGCGCGCAAAGAAGGCTCAGCAGTTCCGACTCCTTGGTTGTCAGCTTGGTGACCTTGTCGCCAATCATGAGAACCTGCTTCTGGGTATCGAAAGTGAAGTTGCCGATTTTGTACATCGTGATTTCCTTTCCCTTCTTGCCCTTGACACGGCGTAAGATTGCCTCGATACGGAACACAAGCTCTTCCATCGAGAAAGGTTTGGTGATGTAGTCGTCAGCGCCAATCTTGAAGCCTTCGAAAATATCGTCCTTGAGCGACTTAGCCGTAAGGAAGATGATAGGAACTTCAGAATTGACCGTGCGTATTTCCTGCGCCAGAGTGAAGCCGTCTTTCTTCGGCATCATCACATCAAGAACGCAGATATCGTATTTGCCTTTGAGAAAAGCCTTGTATCCAGCCTCGCCGTCGACATAAAGGTCGGCATTATAGCCCTTCGCCTGGAGGTACTCGCGGAGAAGCATGCCCAGGTTTTCGTCGTCTTCACAAAGAAGAATTCGCATTCTGTCTTCCATAATTTCAGTTTTTTGAAAGGGGTAATATTATTATAAATTTTGTTCCTGCACCAAATTCGCTCTGAACGGTTATGGTACCGCCCAGCTCGTCTATCATTTTCTTGACGTACGCCAGTCCGAGGCCAAACCCTTTGACATCGTGACGGTTGCCGGTAGACACGCGATAGAATTTCTCGAATATTTTCTTCAGGTCGTCGCGGCGTATGCCGATACCGTTGTCCTCTACGCATATCTCGAGACGCTCGTGCTCGAGGTCGCGCGAACTTACGGTGAGTTTCAGAGGACGTTCCGGGTCACGGTATTTGACAGCATTGTCGAGAAGATTGAAAATAACGTTGGTAAAGTGCATCTCGTCGACATTGACTATTGCGTCCATGGCGTCGAGACTTGCCGATATCGAACCTCCGTATTTCTCAACCTTGAGTTTGAAAGTATTGACAATATTATATATGACGGCGTTGGCATCGACATCCTCGAGACGCAGGGTCGACTGCTTTCTGTCGAACATCGAAAGCTGCAGTACCTTCTCGACCTGGAAGCGCAGACGCTTTGTCTCATCGGTTATCACGGACGAAATCTGCTGTAGCATAGCCGGCGACTTGCGCACGGTCTGGTCGTTGAGCATCTGAGCCGCAAGAGAAATCGATGATATCGGCGTCTTGAACTCATGGGTCATGTTGTTGATGAAGTCGTTCTTTATTTCCGTAAGCTTCTTCTGGCGGAAAGCGACAAAAATCGTATAGACGAAGATTATCAGCAGAATGAACGTGAAAGCAAAAGCCGGCACCATGAAAGATATCGACGAGAAGATATAGTCTGCCTTAGTGGGGAAATATACCTTGAGATAGTTGTGGGTTCCGTTTACATCGTTGGGAAACAGCGGCTGGATGAACATATTGTCGCGGTCGGCATCGGTCACGCGATAGTTGGGCGACTTATACATGATGGTTCCGGCATGGTTAGCAACGGCAAACTCGAAAGGCACCTTCAGACCGAGAGTATCGAGTTCCTGACGGAGGTACAGGCGCACACGCGCAGAATCGGCGCGCTCCGTAATCGGGCGTGCCGAAGCCTTGGAGATGATATTGAGAATCACGTCGTCGAGCAGACCTTTCTGGTAGAGGTATCTGTTGCGGTATGCGTCCTGAACCGACTGATAGTGCGACGCCATACCGCCGCTTGTCTGGAGTTTATTTATCTCGTTGACGCTTCCTTTGATGGTAAGGTCTGCCTCAAGACCGGTCCAGGTAGTGAAACTGTATTTGATGCCTTCAAGGTTGGCGGCGGGTTCTATGCTGGTCTCGAGAGATGACGTCTCTACCTTGCGGACCTCATCCTCGAGGAAGTGACGTGCCTCATCCTGTGCCAAACGCATCCCTACGGCGACAAGACTCTGACGTACACCCTGAGAGAACTGCTCGTAGCGTATCTGAACGATATTCTTCATATAGAATATCTGTATGCAGAGAAGTCCGACGAATGCTATCGCCATTAAAACAGTTAATATCCAGATAGTTTGTTTTTTCATTTGGCGTGAGCCCTGTTTGGAGGTCTTTTAATAATTAACCTATATTTTGTTAACAATTAAAACAATTTAATGTTAGAGCAGAACGAAGATAAAATATCATCTGCAACGTCCGTTTTAACATTTCGCGTCAAAATTAACAAATGAATGTGAAAATCCAAAAGAAATTTCTGTTAAAATAGCATAATTCAAGCATATTCTTCATTCAGAGCCGTCTCAATCATCCTCCACAGCATCAGGAGCAACCGCATGCGGCAGCGTGAAGTGCAGCCATACGAATCCAATCAGACCGGCAAGAACAGAACCGACTACAATGCCGAGTTTCGCATGCGCGAGAAGGTCGGCCTGGACAGGGTCGGAGGCGCTGAAACTCAGCGTGGCTATAAAAATGGACACCGTGAAGCCAATGCCTCCGAGCATCGCCACAGACGCCATGCTGTGCCAGTTCGCATGTTTGGGCATAGGGGCAAGTCCCAGCTTGACGGTAAGCCACGAGAAAGAAAGGATACCGAGGAACTTGCCAAGAACAAGACCAAGAATCACTGCGAGCGATACGCCCTCGAAAACAGATGCCGGACTCATGTCGAGCAGATATATGCCGGCGTTGGCAAAAGCGAAAAGGGGAAGAATAAAATAGTTGACAATTGGATGCAGGGAGTCCTCGAGATCCTGAAGAGGAGAGATAACCTTATCGGATGCGCTCTCTACCTCTTTGAGCCAGTTCATCTGCTCCTTGCCGAGAATAGTACGCTTCTGAAGGTCGCGCATGTCCTCGTCACCCTTGAAGTGGGATATGGATGTCCTTATAATCTCTATATACTTACGCGGAGCGAATACGGGAGTCGCCGGAACACAGAAAGCCACGAGAACGCCAGCAATAGTAGGATGTATGCCGGAATTAAGGAAAAGAAACCATACAGCGCAGCCAATTCCGAGATAGAAAATCTTGCTCTTTATATGCAGTGCCGAGCCAAGGAGCAGGAAGCCTAACAGAGCTGCGGCATAGATAAGGAGTACATACTCTATTTCGGTGGAATAGAAAGCTGCAATCACTATAATGCCTCCGATATCGTCGACGACGGCGAGTGTTGTGAGGAAAATCTTGATTGACAGCGGCACCCGTTTTCCGAGCATGGCAAGGACACCGAGCGAGAACGCAATATCGGTAGCCATAGGGATAGCAGCGCCTCCGGAGTAGTCGGTACCCCGGCTCATCAGCCAGAATATGACCACAGGCACAATCATGCCGCCTATCGCACCTACTATCGGCAACAACGCCTGTCTGAAAGAGGACAGCTCGCCGACAAGTACCTCGCGCTTTATCTCGAGACCGATGCTGAAAAAGAAAACAGCCATAAGTGCGTCGTTGATGGAAGAAAGCATCGACATCGGATGCCCGTCGTGGCTGAAAAGATTGAAACTGCCTATCTGAAGACGCACTTCCTCGTTCCAAAAACTGAAATAGTTATCGTTGATTCCGGGTATATTCGCCACTATCAGCGCGACAACTGTCGCCGCAATCAGAACATTGCCGCCCGAAGCATGACGCCTGAGCGCCTGACGCGCAGCAAAGAAAATACCGCGGTCGAAAACTGATGTTTCCTCGCGGTCCCACGACCCGCGGCTGAGTTTTTCTTTAATATTCATATTCATAGATGTGATGTACAGACATAAAACAAGCCGCGCGATTTCAAAGTTTGAAACCGCGCGACCTTATTCTCTTTTATTTCTATCAGCTATTCCTTATTTATAATTTATAAGGTTTCCCAGGAGTTCCTGCCTCTTACTTTTTCTTAATCAGCACTGCGGCATCGTTGAAAGTTGCCGCGGCATCGCTGATTTCCAGATACTGATCCCATTCGTCGGCGGGAGTTACATAAGTGTTGTAGCGCTCGCGTATGTTCACTGTCAGGTCGCCGTTCTCCTCAACCTTGGCGGACGCGAAATAAGCGCCGAACCGGTTGTTGACATTCACCTGCAACGACTCGAGCGAAGAAGAGTCGACCTCGTAGCCTTCGGGGATGGCGAAAGTAATCGCCATGTTGTACTGCCTCGGCGACAGATGGAACGCATCGAGCTGACGCTTGCGCTCGTCGCCTTCCATTCGCCGGTTGTTGCCTGCGAAGCGACCAACGTGAAGCAGGAGGTCGTTGCCGGCGTCGGACACGCAGTCACCTGCCTTGACAGTCATGGATATTTTCACCTCCGGCTTATCCGGAAGTATGCCACGGCTGCCGACATTGATGCCATCCACTTCAGTTATGCTCTTTCCGAGAAGGCTCTTTGCCAAACTCAGCGCTGCATCATGAACCTCTTTCTCGCGTTCAACGGCATCGAATTTCTTGTCCTTGTAACGCTTGCCTTCGGCTATGCCGAGATAGTCTTCCACAGCGTGTGCCCAGTCGTTGAAGTCTGTGATGTCACCCGTTATCTCCTTGAGGGTACCCGTAAGCGTGAAGTCGGCTGTGCCCTGGGCGGTGTTGTCGTCCGTATTAATGTTTACACGGAGCTTTGAGACAGCCTTGTTGCCGGACGGTCGGCTTGTGCTTACCTTGAAAATCGTGGGTTGTGTGCTGTTGGTAAGTTTCTCCCGGTCGCCGGGGAACGCGCCGCCTTTCTCCCCCTGATACTCGCCGGGCATCTCGGCGGGAAGGAAATGCTCAAGTGTGGAAGGCAGGTATAATGAATCGCCGACGATGGCGCAGAATTCAGGTTGTTTCCAACTAAGAATCATCTCGGTAGGCACGTCGAGGCGCGAATTGAGGAATCCGACTCCTGTATCGGTACCGTCTGTAAGCCCTTGTTTTTTCAGGATATCGCAGAATATCATTGCAAGCCAATAGTCGCTCACAGGTTTCTCGTCGTCAATCGAGTTGAGATAGACAGAAGCGAGCCATGCGGCGTCAATAAGCTCGCGACGCGAGGCATCGGGGTGCGTCTTGCGGAAGTTTTTGATAGCGCCGTTGATACGTCTGGGAAGTTGAAGGTCGTAAGTCGACGCGGCAAGCGCGAACTTGATGTCGCGGTAAATAGAGCCGGTACTTATGTGCTCGAAGAGTCCTCCGCTGCGCTTTGACTGCGGATAGAAACGGTACTGCGACATATTGTTGAGAGTATTGAGCCGCAAAAACGGAAACTGACGGAACTGGCGCAGATAGTCGCGGTCTTTTATCATGTCGATATAGGACAGACTCAGGAAAATGCCGTTGTTACCTTTATCATTGCTTCCGCGTTTCGGCGCCGGCATACCGTTATATACGCGATATTCCACAGTAAGTTCGGGCGAAAACTCGCCTTCGAGCAGATATGCTATCACGGGATACTTACCGGCAGGCACAAGGTCGAGCGCGGGCAAGTCGAGCTCGTCAATCCATTCCTCGGTATAATCGAAATACTCGAGAATGTCACCCGGCTCGAGCCCTGGTATGGCAATTTTGCGGCTTATCACATCTTTCTTGCGGTCTTTCTTGCCCTCCTTCACATCGACAGCCTGCGAGAGATCTACGTCGGTAACGCTCCCGTCGGGCTTGTAGATGCGCGCGCCGAAAGCATTGTCGCTGCCGCCGAAATTATAAAACTCCGCGTTTAAGCGCTCACGCCGACCGAACTCGAATTCCGAGAAATCCTTCACCGCCTTGCTGTCGAGCAGCTTAACCATGCGGCGAGCCCAATGGCAGCGCTTGGTACGCGTCTCGGCGCCGGTCACTGTCTGATTGTTCACATAGCGAGCCTCGACAAAATCATATTCGGCAAGAACTATTGCCGATGCCATCTGCTGCAGAGAATCGGGTATTTCCACATTTATGTCGAACAGTTCGTTGCGGACACTCCACACGCGTTCTGCGGCTTTCTTGAAAAATTTACTGTCGGAAGCGGCTTCTGCCTGCAGTACTGTCGAGGCGGCAAGAAGTAATGCGATAATTGTATGAGTTATAGTTTTGCCCATGGCTTTAGATTCTTTTGAGTATTATTTTGCTTTCCGAGGCTCTGGTGATTGCTTTTATCGCTGCATTTCGTGCCTCCAGTTCGCTGACAGCGGCATTGTTGCGACGTGTGCTCACTTCTGCGTCGCACTCTATCCGTCCGTCTTTCTGCCGGTAAGTGATGAAGCCGCCGAACCACGGGCTGTCGAAGGTTTGGTCGGCTGGCATGCTCTCCACCTCGCAACCCTCAGGGATGTCAAGTATGATATGCGCCACATACGTGAACGCGAACGGATTCACCATGCCGCGTTTGCGTTTTTCCGTCTTTATAAGTCCGAGATTGCGACGCACGGGGCGCAAATCGACAATCAGCTTGTCGCCCGCTCTGTATACGGCGCCGTGCTCCGAAATGCTGTCGCTGATAATGCGACAACGCTGCGATGCCGGTCCGGGCGCCTCAAGACGCACATCATGACAGCTTACGTTCTTCTTAGGATAAGATATGATATAGCGCAACAGTTGCTGCCGGTTCGACTGATCAACATCATTGTATGATCCAAGCGCCGAGATTTTGAACATGCCTCCCATGTCGTGCGCAATAGAACCGTGCAAGTCACTGCCGTCTATAGCAAAATGCGCCGTAAGAGTGTCCGTATCGGCATCACGACCGACGTCCGGAACCATACGGAGCATATAGCTGTCGCCATCCTCAATCATAGCCTGCTGACGGCGCAGCGACTGAGACACGTATCCGGCGGGCGACCATGTTGCAGTCCCGTCGGCATAGATGATTGTATCAGGAAGAACCGCTGCCGCTATCTGATGATTTCCCGACATGAGCGAAGGCACGCTGTCCCAGCGAGTCGAAACTTCAGCCGCTGTGCCTATCCACACAAGACGTCCGTCGATACCGGAACTATGCAACAACGCTTTGATAAGATTCGCACTGCCCTTGCAGTCGCCGTATCGGCGCTCCAGGACTGTGTGTGCCGCTTCGGGACGAATACCGTATTCGCCGTGTTCTACAGCCACATATCTTATGTTCTGGCGTACCCACGAGGCTATGGAATCTATTTTTTCGATATCCGAACTGCATCCGGCAGTTATATCGGCAGCGAGCGCCGCAATGCTCTCCGAACTGTCGGGCGCCGGTTCGAAATACTTGCGGAAGAACGAATATAATTCGTCTGTATCTTTGAAGAAACCGGTTACAATAAGCTGCGGGGCATCCAATGCGGCGGACGGAGCATCCTCCTCATATCGGAACGCTTCGCGACCGACCGATTCCACGCTGTAGACTACACTGCCGTTTTTGCCGACCGTTCTCTTGAAAGTCATACAGCTGTCGAGATTTACCGGTGTCACCTTATAGCGTTCGGCAAGAACCGGCGGAATCTCTATAGTTATGAGCGACTTATCTGTAAAATAAGGAGCTTTGAGATAGACGTTGCAAAATTGCTCAGGCACATTATATGTCTGCTCGAAAGTCACCTTAGCCGGCTTGTCCTTGCGCAAAGGCACATCCATGAAACATATACGCGAGCCTGTATAGAACATATCCCCCGGTTCCCATGAGCGATAATAGGGTTTGGCACCAGGCGCCGAAGCCTTGTCAATGCTTATATCTTCGTTGAACATCGATATTGCCGGCAAGCGGTCGTCGGCTCGTGTCGCTACATAGGTAGTCTGGTCGACCATCTTCACCTTTCCTGACGGTTGCACAGTATATGATATACGCTCGTCAAGGATATGAACATTGTCTTTGTCCGCCGCCCGGCAGTGCAACCCGCAAACGAGCGCCACTGTCGCAATTAATGCCAATGCATACGAACTTACTGATTTCATGGCAAAAATTCAAAGTTTATGCCACAAATATACGAATAAGTTGCCGATAACCAAATTTTTCTTTACAGAAGTCTGCTAAACAAGAAAAAAATGCTCTACGCGAAGAAGTCTTTCAGATGAATGAACAAATCGTGCAGCGGCAGTCCCATGACGTTATAGAAACAGCCGTCAATTCTTTCAATAGCTGCTGCTCCAATCCATTCCTGAATTCCATAACTGCCAGCCTTTTCCAGAGGCATGTAGCGGTCGACATACTCTGCGATTTCATCATCGGCAAGAGGTCCGAAGGTCACTTTTGTGGACGTGCTGAATGTGTCTGTCTTCTTGCCTTCGAGCGAAGTGAGCGTCACACCCGTCACGACGGTGTGTGTAGCCGAACAGAGACTTGCGAGCATGGCACGCGCATCGTCGGCGTCTGCCGGTTTGCCGAGAATCTTACCATTGTGTATCACGACAGTGTCGGCGGTGATTATAAGCTCGCCGGGAACAAGTACATCGCGATATGCCGAAGCCTTGAGAGATGACAGATATTCGGGAACTTTCTCCGGTGCGAGGGTCGCCGGATAGCTTTCCTCCACGCTTTTCATCGTGGCGATATCGAAAGCGGGAAGAATCATTCCGAGCAATTCGCGCCGGCGCGGCGAATTGCTGGCGAGAAGAATGTTGATATCCTTAAGCGACGGAGATGGAAGCGGTGGAAGTATGGTCGGGACACAGGCGAATATGTCCGGATTGCCGTTTGGAGGTACGTTATTCATTTTCCGAAAGCATTGTTTGTCAGCGCCCAGACGCCACGGACTTTAAGTACTTCTTCAATAAGCTCGCGAGCTACGCCGTAGCCGCCGTTAGCCGTCGCGATGTATCTTGCGACTGCTTTCACCTCCGGAGCGGCATCGCGGGGAGCGACAGGCAAACCGACTTTCATCATCGGCAGAAGGTCAGGAATGTCGTCGCCACAGTAAGCGACTTCCTCGGGGGCGAGGCTATATTTGCTCATCCAGTCATCAAGCCATTCGAGTTTATTGCCGTTGCCGAGGTACTGGTCGGTCACGCCCATGTTTTTGAACCGTGCGCGGACGCCGGGAGTATCGGCACCCGATATAAGAGAGATATGCATTCCTGCCTTGACAGCCTGCACGATGGCATAGCCGTCGCGGAGATTCGCCATGCGGCGAGGGACACCGTCGTCGCCCATCGGTACGACAGCGGGCGACAGAACGCCGTCGACATCGAAAGCGATGCCGCGTATTTTGTCAAGAGGATAATCGATTCTGCTCATCAGTCATTTCAGACGCACGTCGTGCGTTTTGATTATATAGTTAGAAACGAGGTCGTAGATTGCTTTTTCGTCGTCTTCGAGCGCATTGCTCTGCGCTTCCATCACCGCCTTGTCGCCACGGACAGCAGGACCGGTAAGGGCGCCATACGGTCCGACTTCGAAAACCTTGGCGACCGTTGCCTCGACCAAAGGGCGCACCGTGTCAAGCGGATACGACTCCGTTCCAAGGACTTTCTGAGTGATATAGAGCATCTCGACGATAAAGTTCGAGGAAAAAACGCCAGCTATGTGAAGTTTGCGGCGCTGCGAAGCGTCGGCGTGATGACAGATGCCGGAAATCTCCTGTGCGAGCGAGTCGATGGCGGCATAGTCTTCGGCGAAAGCTGCCTCGGTGAAGAAAGGCACTTTCGACATGTCGACATCGGTCTGCCGCGAGAATGTCTGCAACGGGTAAAGAACTCCCGTGCGGCGGCTTATCGGCTCCAGACGCTCCTTCGGAACAGAACCTGACGTATGCAGAACCAGAGGCTGCCTTTCGTCTTTTCCAATTGCTGCAACGAGGCTGTCGATGGCGTTGTCGGCGACACTTACAATAATTATGGAAGGGCTGTATGTCCTTACGTCTGCCAGAGCGCCCCACTGCCCTACGCCGACAGTCTCGGCAAGGTCACGGGCGTGTTCGGGCGTGCGCGAGCAAACGGCTATGAGCCTATGACGCAAGGCGCGGGCAAGATGAGTTGCCACATTGCCCGTACCAACAAGCACTATATCGGGCTCTTTCATTCAGTATCGTCCGACTTCCACGTGCCTATATGCACCTTTTCCCATTTGAGCTTGGCGGGGTCGACAGGCTTGCGGGTTTCGGCGGAGTGTCCGAAAGTCATAATGCATTCGACGACCATGTCGTAGGGTATGCCGAGCATGTCGCGGACATAGTTTTCCGAGGGCTCGTTGTCTGCCGTGTCGCGACCGCGCACCTGAATCCAGCAGGAGCCGAGACCGAGGTCGGCTGCCTGAAGGTGCATGAACATGGCGGCGCAGGTAGCGTCTTCAATGTAAGCCTCACTTTTTTCGGGTGAGACCGTGACTACAACGGCGAGGGGTGCCGACGAAAGACCGGTGGCGTACGAGGGTTTGAGATGCTCAAGACGGCGAAGCACTTCGGGATTGTCTACCACGACAAAGTCCCACGAGCGCGCATTCTTGGATGTAGGGGCAAGAAGACCTGCCTCAAGAATAGTCTTGACATCTTCGGCATCGATGGGTTCGTCGGTATAACGGCGGATGCTGTGACGCTGGAGCAAAAGTTCGTGAAGGGTCATGTAACTGTTTTTTAGATGATGCCCGCAGGGGTCAGCCTACTTATTTACGGCATATCCATGCGGACGGATAAGTCTTATATATGTCTGCTTCCTGTGCCTTGGCGAGAAGTTCCTCGGCGGTGGCTGCCTCCAGGGCATACACGCGGTATCTGCCGTCTTTTTCAAGGAGGCGCAGACCTTCGGGAGCGCCGGCGAGGTAGCGGCTCGCCTCGTTTTCGTTTGCCAAAGAAGCGACTACAAGACAATAACGTGCCGGAGACGTCGAAAGTTCTTCGGGTTCCGACTCATATACCACCGGGCAGGAGGCGTCGGCGGGCGTATTGAACACAAGGATAAGCGAAGCGTCGCTCGCGGCTGCGGGTTCCGTAGTGGCAAGGGCGGTGACGGGAGCGGAAGCGCTGTCGAAACTGAAGGATGCCTGGTTGGCGGCGATGCGCCGTCCCGGTATCTGCGAGACGATGAACGCCACGAGAACAAACACGGCGATGGCGGCGGCTGCCGAGGCGGTACGGTGGAGCGAGCGGAGGAATGCCTCCTTGCGGTAGCCTTCGTCGGCGAGGGGGGATGCCTGCGGCGCTGCTGTCTCTTTTTTGAGAGGATGCAGGTCTATCTGAGGATAGCCGAACATGCCATGCGCTTCGGGAACGACCGTGAGAGAGCCGCCTTCGGACGTCAGCTTGCCTACTCCGGGGATGACCGCGGAGCCTTCGCGCTCGATTTCGCGCCTGAGCACGCCGGCTCCTTCCGAAACGGCGGCGAAAGCACGCTCGCTGTCGAGACCGTCGGCTTTCATCACCGAATGCTGCAGAGCGACACAGGACGCGTTCTCGGGACTGGCGTCGAAAGAGACGACCTCGGAGGGAGGAAGAAGCCTTGTGCCGTCGAAAGAGGCAGCGGTACGGTGAAGCGACAGTGTGCCCATGCCGGGGATTTCAACAAACCCGCGGCTTTCAAGAAGATAGGCTATATGTCGTTTCGTACTGTTCATTTCTGATACAAAAGTACGAAAAAAAATCCAACTTTTCCTACCCTCCGCCACAAAGTATCAAAAAAATTCTCGCGTTTTGCGGCGTTCAACGGCGCGAAGGTACCTCAGGGGATTGTGACTACTTCTACCTTGCGGACGCCAAGTCGTGCCTCTATGTACTCGGCGAGGCGACGGCGCTCGGCATTGTGCAGCCGTCCGTGGAGGCGCACCATGGCGACGCATGCCGTGTCGGTGCTCAAGGTGTCGGCAATGTCGGAGAAGACGGTAGTGGATATGCCGATGCGGGCAATCTGAGGGAAGACGACCTTGAGCTCGGGGGCTATCTCGGGCGCGAACTCTATGGAGGCGCGGGTGTCGTGAAGCTCGTTGCGGAGCGAGTCGATGGTCGACTGCTGACGGGTGATGGTGTTCTGGGCTATGCGGTAGATGTCGCTGAAGCTTCCGTCGACGGCGCTGGCGCGCCCGTCACTGTCGTCACCTCCCTGTATGAACTGCAGACGCGTGCCTTCGAGCCCGTAGAAACGCAGCTTCGACGACAGCGCCAGACGCAGCGAGTCGATAGGCAGACGCCTGCCGATGAGAGTCAGCTGCAGGCAGCGGTCGCCGTGCTTCGAGGTTGCCTTGGTGTCGATTACCTGCGTGTCGGGGAAGCGGCATTCCTCGGCGACAAACTCATTGGTGCGCATGACGAAGTTGTTCTCCGAAATCATGCGGTAGGTGAGGTATATGCTCGGGAGCATGGTGAGGATGGCGAGGGTATAGACGATTCGGCGCACTCTTTTCTCGCGTGCGCTGTCGGTGGTGGCCGCGCCCTTGTACTTCATGAGCTTGACGCCTATGAAAGTGGCGAATGCTATGTAGATGGAGTTGATGAGGAATAGATAGGTGGCGCCGAAGAAGTAGTTGAGCTGCCATGTGGCGAGCCCGTAGCCTGCGGTACAGAGCGGTGGCATGAGCGCCGTGGCTATAGCCACGCCGGGGATGACGTTGCCCTTGTTGGTGCTTCCGAGGGCTATGATGCCCGCGCCGCCGCCCACGAAGCCTATGAGCACGTCGTAGATGGTGGGCGACGTGCGTGCCAGCAGCTCGCTGTGCGACTCGTTGACGGGCGAGATGAGGAAGTAGAGGGTCGAGGCGATCACGGAGATGCCGGCGGCTATGATAAGGTTGCGCAGCGAGCGCTTTAGGAGACTGAAGTCGTGGATGCCGATGCTCAGACCGATGCCTATGATAGGACCCATGAGCGGCGAGATGAGCATGGCGCCGATGATGACGGCGGTGGAGTTGGTGTTCAGACCGAGCGAGGCGATGAATATCGCCAGAATAAGGATGAGGATGTTCGTGCCGCGGAAGGATACGCCCTCGCGGATATTCTGTTCGGCTTCCTGCTGCGAGACAAGCTGACCCGAAAGAGAGAAGTAGCTGACTATGAAGTTGCTCAGCCGGTTGAAGAATTTCTGTACCATTTTTCGACAGATAGAATAATGCGGCACTGCGTTCATAACACAGCGCCGCACGGTTTTGTTTGCTCCCTGTTATCAGAGATACTTCGAGTAGTCGGCGTTGCGCATGTCGCCCGTGTCGCTGAATGCGTTGTGGAAGGCGAAGGCAGCCTTGAGGGTGTGGGGTGTCTGACCCGAAGTTCCCAGCTTGAGGTAGTCGCGCAGAAGCTCGCGGTACATGGGGTGAGCGCAGTTGTCGATGAGGCAGTGGGCTCGCTCGACGGGGTCCTTGTGGCGAAGGTCGGCGATGCCCTGGTCGGTGACGACGATGTCGACGGAGTGCTCGCTGTGGTCGGGATGAGCCACCATGGGCACGATGTTGCTTATCAGACCCTCCTTGGTGACGGACGGGCAGCTGAATATCGACAGGTAGGCGTTGCGGGTGAAGTCGCCGGAGCCGCCGATGCCGTTCATCATGCGGGTGCCGAGCACGTGCGTGGAGTTGACCGAGCCGAAGAGGTCGACCTCGAGGGCGGTGTTCATGGCTATGACGCCTATGCGGCGGATGACCTCGGGGTTGTTCGATATTTCGGCGGGGCGCATCAGTATCTTGTCATGGAAGAACTTCATGTCGGAGAACAGCACCTTCTCGGTGTCGTCGGTGAAGGTCATGGAGCAGGTGCTGGCGAAGGTGCACTTGCCTTTCTGAAGAAGCTCGAGCACGGCGTCCTGGATTACCTCGGTGTACATCATGAAGTTGGGCAGCTCCTTGCTCTCGCCAAGGTCGTAGAGAACGGCGTTCGCCACGTTGCCCACACCCGACTGAAGGGGAAGGAACTCCTTGGGCAGCCTGCCTGCCTTGTACTCGCCCACGAGGAAGCGGACGACGTTCTTGCCTATCATGGTCGACACCTCGTCGGGTGCCGAGAACTTCTTGACGCAGTCGTAGGAGCTTGTCTTTACGATGCCCACGACCTTCGAGGGGTCAACCTTGAGGACGGGCGAGCCTATGCGGTCGTTGGCGGCGTAGATGGGTATCTCGCGGCGGTAGGGAGGGTCGAGGGGGAGATACACGTCGTGCATGCCCAGAAGAGCCTTGGGCAGCTTGTCGTTGAGCTCGATGAATATCTTGTCGGCGAGCTTGGCGTAGGTAGCGACGTTGCCTACGGCGCAGCCCAGGATGATCTCGCCGCTGTCGGTGATGTCGGCAGCCTCGATGATGGCGAAGTCTATCGGTCCGTATGTGCCGTAGCGCACTTCCTGAGCCATCTCCGAGAGGTGACGGTCGAAGTAGTGGCAGTCGTGGGCGTTGATGCGCTTGCGCAGGTCGGGCACGTTCTGGTAGGGCGCGCGCATGTTGTAGGCGTTTGCGCGGGAGAGGGCGCCGTCAACGTGGTCGCTGGTCGACGCGCCTGTGAAGAGGTTCACCTTGAACGGGCGTCCTGCCTCATGCTCGCGCGTTGCCTTGGCGGCGAGCGCCTCGGTTATGAACTTGGGGGTACCCGGCGCCGTGAAGCCCGATAGACCTATTGTCGCGCCGTCAAAAATCATCTCGGCAGCTTCTTCTGCCGTCATGTAGTTGAATGCCATTTTCTTTGTGTTAGTATGGTTTATTCTATCTTGTTAAAACTTAGGTTTAAGGATTTCGCTCCAGAGCACAGCCTTGCGCAGCTCCTCGCGGCTCGTCGGCGGCTCCTCCGCTGCGGCGGACATCGCCGGGGCGCTGTCGGAGGTCACGCGGCCGCCCTCGGCAGGCAGCGGCGGCAAGGGCTCGGGCGCCGCTTTCGGGGCAGGCGCCGCGGACGGACGGCGCACGGCGGCTTTCGGAGCCGCTATCTTTGCCTCAAGGCGCTTCTTTGCCTTGCCCACGCGCTCCTCCGCCCACGGCAGTAC
>JAGBDG010000039.1 GCA_017937625.1 Muribaculaceae bacterium
ATCATTCAAGCCGCTCGCTTGCGGTCCGTCCGGGACTTGCTTCCCGAAAGCGAGTGCAAAATTACTCCTTTTCCCCGAATCCACCAAACTTTTTCCAAGAAAAATATGTTTTAAAACATAGGTTTAACATTCGTTTGCAATAAAGACATATATTACAAGAGAATTCATAGTTCTTAAAGTCTTTAGAAACAGCATCTCATGGGTAACAGACAATCTTCGAGCTCAGACCAAGAAGTTATGCTTAACCGAATGAAACGTCATGTCGCATCTTTTGACCCAAATAAAAATCTCGCCAAATCCTCAGACAATGACTTGGCGAGATATGGATTTTTCAGCCTTGACCGGTAGTAAACTGAAAAAATGTTTAGCTATTCAGCGCCTCCACGCCGACAGAACTCGTTTTGAAAGTCGGAAAGTTTGCCGAACAATCTCAAATACGTTTAATAAATCATTATTTTTCTTGAAACTTTTCCAACTTGTAAAACATAAATACCTCTGTCAGGCAATACTATATGTGCGGGGATTTGGCTAAATTTGTATTTGCCTATAAGTTCTCCAGATATAAAATATAGCGAACCACAAATTTCATCATCAACTGAAATATAAACGTCTAAACCATCAATCTTGATATCAGGAATTGAATGACCTGTTGTCTCTAAAATACAAGATTGTTTATCCGTGTATAAAATTCTCTCATTGTCAGAAACATCTAATAATCTGGAGCTAAATCCATCGACTTCAAAACGATTGTTATATAAAAATCCATTGAGAGATGACAATCCTTTAATCCAAGATCCTCTGCCTATAATATTTGAACAGGAATCATCAGCGTATTCTTCTAATAATAATACTTCATATTCAGAAGATTTGTCTATGCTGACACACTTGATATAAGTTTTGACGGGAACTGAATTCTCAGATGACGACAGTGGACTGTAAATGAAACATCCTTCTCCTTGCTTTAAGCCAAAATTATACATAAGATACCATTCAGAATTTTTTGAATCCTTGGGTTGGAAAAATATTTTGGATTCTTCAGTCCTGATAACGGCAATAAGTTCTTTGGCAGACATGTTATCTTCATAAGAACGAAACATGTCAAAGCAATTGTCATCCGGAGTCCGCTCAATGGTCACGACTTCTATTGCGGCAACCGGTTCCTGCTCTTGAGTTCCAAATATTTGAGTACGCCACTTCATCCCATCTGTAAAAAATGACTGACCGTTCATTAGGAGGGGAAGAAAAAGAAGTATAAATAATACAACATTTCTCATAGAGATAAACATTTAAAGGATTGATGATGCACGAATTTAAATAATTTTTCCCAAATACCTCATATATTTTTACCCCAAAAAAACACATTTAACATCCGTTTGCAATACAATGACTGCTAATTTAGCGTCATCCAAGCACCTAAACTACTTCAAAACAACACAATAAGGTACCATTGACAAAATACTCAGCTCCACCCCCAAAGGACGATTCTCGTGTATGCCTTCCAGAGTCCAATCAAAATCAACAGAACTCCGCCGCAAATGATGCCGACCGATTTCTTCCGCATCTCCTTATAGTCGTCACTGTTCGGGTCGAGATGAATTCTCAACCTTATGCCTTTAATAATACAATAGACTCCCAAGGCAACAAAAGCGACTGTAAAGAGATATACCATACTAAACGAACGCGATACGGGACAACAAGTTTATTTCGCGATGAGCGGGAAATATTGTAAATTTGTTTCATGAATGTGCTGAAATCTATATTTAAGCTGTTATGCGGATTCGCAATCGGAATCATAGCCGGTCTGCTGATAGCCGCTGTCGGTATCGTATGCTTCACAGACACGACGTTTGCTGAGTTTCTCGGAAAACTGCAGAGCGCAAGGTTCGCCGACGCGATGCTCGCCGCCACGACAGCAGTGCTGATATTCATCATATCATCGTATTTCCTTATTTTGCTTCATGAGGCGGGACACCTCATCGCCGGACTGCTTTCAGGCTATAAGTTCGTATCGTTCAGAATTCTAAGCTACACGTTCATCAAAGAAGACGGACATCTGCGCGTCAAGCGCTTCAGCATATCGGGAACGGCAGGACAGTGTCTGCTCGTCCCTCCCGAATTGCCGCTGGAAAGAATTCCTACAGGATGGTACAATTTCGGCGGCGTATTCGCCAACATCCTGGCTATCATCCTAATACTGCCAATATTCTGGATCATTGACAATCCTTATGTCGTGGAGGGTGCGACCATATTCTGCTTTACAGGTTTGTTTCTGATTATTCTCAACGGGGTGCCGATGAAAATAGCCGGAAGCAACAACGATGGCTACAACATGCTGAACCTCAGAAAGAACCTCACGGGGAAACGAGGATTTGCAGACGCGCTGCGGATAAACGCGCTGCTGCAGAACGGCATGAGACTCAAGGACATGCCGTCCGAATGGTTCGAGATTCCAGCCGAAATCAACTATAAGGATCCGTTCGAGGTATCAATACCTCTGACAGCCGCGTCGAGACTTATCGACAAGCTTGACTTCAATGCCTCGCGCGCCCTTTTCGAGAAAATATATGAAGAAAAAGAGGAACTTATAGCAATCTACAGTCAGGAAATCGCCTGCGAGCTGATTTTTCTGCGGCTTGTGACCGGAAATACAGAAGGTGCTGCCGAACTGCTCACCGAACGGACGAAAAAATACATAGAGACGTACCGACGCACAATGTCGTCGAAGGAAAGAGTGATGTGCGCCATCTATCTATATAAGGAGAAAGACCGGGAAAAGGCTACAAGTGTGTACGACAGTCTGCTCGCACGCAAGGACAGGTACCTGATGCAGGGGGAGGTTCTGAGTGACCTCGCGATAATGCGTACGATTCTTGAACGCGATTGAACGCTTAGAAGTCGATGCCGACGCGGAAGGTGAAATAGGGCTTGACGGCTGGCAACTTTCCGACAGCGATACGAACAAGTTCGCCGCTATCATAATAGAATGTGACATCTTCCCTGTCGGAGCCTGTAGTGTGCAAGGTCATTCCCAAGCCGATGTTCAGGTTTGTGCGGTATCCGAAATTGAAACGATAACCTATAGTTGGAGAAAAATAGAAACAGCCGAAATTCTCTGTAGAAATGCCTGTTCGGAGTTCGGCAAACGGAGTGAATCTTCCGAAAGTCTGGTCGGTACGTATATGGAGAAACGATCTAAGAAGCCACATGTCGTAAAAATCGTTGCCTCCTATCGCCAAGCCCGCACCAAGAAAGAAGTGCCTGTTGAACTGATAGCCATGGGAGGTCGAGTAGACAACATCATAGAAACTCCTGCGGTGTACGTTGTCGAAGATCTGACCGCCGTCTTCTGTGATATGGTAGTTGTCGGCAATTTTCCATGATGAGACCGCCGCCTCGATATCGAAGAATCCGCGGTAACCTCTTTTCGGTTCTTTCTTCTGTGCCGACACTGAAAGGGAGGAGACAAGCAACAGCAATAATATGAGAGACTTTTTCATTGGATGGACGATTGGTTTCGTCCGCAAATATAGGGAATTATAAGCAAAATGCAAGCGGATAGGGCAAAAGCGGAGATTTGGCGGTAGAGAAAATAATGTTTAATTTTGCTATTGCTATGGAAAACACTGCTATTAACAATATTAAACCGGTTTTCGGCGACACGAAACCTCACTATGCGCTTCTCGACGGACTCAGAGGCGTGGCGGCGCTCCTTGTCCTGTGGTATCACATACACGAAGGCTTTGCCTTCGCCTCGGGCGCTCCGATAATAGAGACCCTCAACCACGGCTATCTCGCCGTCGATTTCTTCTTCATCCTGTCGGGCTTCGTGATAGGCTACGCTTACGATGACCGCTGGGGCAAGAGTCTCACGACAGGCAATTTCTTCAAGCGACGCCTCATCCGCCTTCACCCGATGGTGATAATGGGCGCTGTGCTCGGCGCGCTGTTCTTTGTCTTCCAGGGCAGCGAGCAGTGGGACGGCACGAAGGTCGGTACACAATGGATAATGACGGCACTGCTGTGCGCCATGATGTTCATCCCGGCATTCCCCGGCGCAAGCAACGAGGTTCGCGGCAACGGCGAGGCATTTCCGCTGAACGGTCCGGCATGGTCGCTGTTCTTCGAATATATCGGCAACATCCTGTACGCCATCTTCATCCGCAGGCTCCCGACGAAGCCTCTTGCCGTAATGACAGTTCTTCTCGGCATAGGACTCGCCGCATTCACATGGACCGACGCCACGGGCGACGGCTGTCTGAGCGTGGGTTGGAGCATGCAGGGCATAGGCTTCTACGGCGGTCTACTCAGAATGCTCTTCCCGTTCACGATGGGCATCCTTCTTTCGCGCGTCTTCAAGCCGGCGAAAGTGAGGGGCGCTTTCTGGATATGCTCGGCGGTGCTTCTGGTGCTTTTCTGCGTGCCATATCTCGGCAACGACGGCGCCGTGAGCCTCAACGGAGTGTATGAATCGGTGTGCATCATCGTCATATTCCCGATACTTGTATGGCTGGGCGCATCGGGCAAGACTACAGACAAATGGTCGGAGCGCACATGCCATTTCCTGGGCGAGATTTCCTTCCCGCTGTACATCATCCACTACCCCACGATGTACCTCTTCTACTCGTGGCTTATAGACAACAAGCTCTACACGCTCGGCGAGACATGGGCTGTGGCAATAGGCGTATGCCTGTTCAACATCGTGCTCGCATACGCGTGCCTCAAGCTCTACGACCTGCCCTTGCGTCGCTATCTCACCAAAAAATTCATGAAGAAACAATGAAAAAGCTCGTATTGACACTCGCTATGCTCGGCTGCGTCATGTCGGCAGGCGCGCAACACCTCGGAACCGAATACCGCCTCAAGACCGTAATCCCCGTGACCGGACGCCAGGGTATTGCGATTGACTCCACATATTATTATGTGTCGGACACTCGCGGACTCTACAAATATGACAAGGAAGGAAATCTTGTGGCAAAGAACCTCAGTCCGTTTCAGCATCCCGAGATAGCCAACCATTTCGGCGACATAGACGTATGGAACGGCGAGATATACTGCGGCATCGAGAAATTCGAGTACGGCAGAGGATACAATATCGCCGTCTCGATCTACGACGCCGAGACCCTGCAGTGGAAGCGCGATCTGCCGTGGCGCCCCGAGTCGGGACAGGTGGAGGTGTCCGGCATAGCCGTCGACCGCGACCGCAACATGGTGTGGATGTCCGACTGGGTCGACAGCCGTTACGCCTACTGCTATGACCTCACGAGCGGCAAATACCACACTAAGATGCAGTGCGCGCCGACGCCCTACTGGTGCCAGGGCATATTCATAGCCGACGGCAAGCTGATATTCTCATGCGATGACGGCGAGGCGGCGTACAATCTGCCCGACAACCTGTATACTGCCGACATAAGTGAAGTTCCTTTCACGGGACTCGTCGAAGGCACGGAAGTTGTCAAGGACACGCCGTTCAGCGTGAAGCTCGACGCCGCCGGAAAGCCGGTGATGCGTCAGGGACTGATTGCCGGAGGTGCCATGAAGGGACGCGTCGAGCACTTGCGCGAGATGTCTGACTTCAAGCGTGCGGGGGAGATAGAGGGTCTTGCCATTGACCCGGTCAACGACGATCTGGTTGTGCTCAACAACCGCGGCACCACCATCGTGCTCGGCATGAGCCAGGGACCCATCACCGAAGAAGGCTACACCGGCGAGGTACACGAACTCTACGTCTACGAGAAAGTAAAGTAACCGTCAATTTCTTAGGTTATTGATTTTAGAACATACCTGCTGTACATGGTCGAGACCATACAGAAGTGAATGGCTGTCAATACCCATCCACATAAACAGTTTGTGAAGTGTTTGGTAGGCATTCAGAATGTAAGCGGTTTCGATTTCAGGTTGCCGACGAGCAAAGCATACCGGTTCATGATGGGCTATTCGGTTACGTAGAATATTGATGCCGTCAAGTTCGTTGAATATATAGGTGTTATTGTACTGAATATCCGAGGATGAACGCGGCTTGTTAGGGAATATGGCAAGTAATGTTCTCCCCACAGCTCTGTACTGTGGATTAGCAAACATATATTTCCAAACACCGAACTCCATTTCAGCAAGCAGCTTAGAATGGGTATATGAATTATCACGAAGGAGTCTGTCATATGCTTTCCTGATTATCCTGGCACTGTCTCTGCATCCCGGAACATCGAATTTACCACCGGGCAGAATGGCGTCACGCAGCCAATCAGAACCAAGAGATGTCCGAAGAATGAGGTCGATGGAGTTCCTGACTGCAACCTCAAAGCAACTAAGGAGGGTAAAAACCTCTTGTGACAGATTTAAGTTCAATCTATAGAGCGTCATGGTCCTCCTTGTATCATTGGCGCAAGCCAACAAATAACGTTGAAGCCTTTCTTCTGACAATATTTGTTGAAATTCAGAAAATTTCATCCTGTTTTACAATTTTTTTAGCCTAAAATTTAGCTGTTAAAAATATTTTCATTACTTTTGTAGCGTTGATTCCCGGTAGCCCCTGATTTATCAAGCTATCGGGTTTAGTTTTTTATATCAGCAAAGATAACTATTTTTTTGAGAAGTCAGATAACCGTCAGTCGTCAATTACTGACTCAGTAACTCCTGAGGTCTATCCTGTAGGAGGCATTGCTTATGCGGCTATGACGATCGAAGCAGAATGAGTAGAAATAGGGAGCATACGGTCAATCCGATATGCTCCCTGACTATAAAATAAAGAACGCTCCTCAAGTATGCAGTCTTGCGACTCGCCTGAGGAGCTTATTATCTTTATTACTAATGTTGTCTCGTTTGGTTCTGCAAAATTAAGCAATATTTCTTTACTGTCAAGTAATTTTAATTTTGCTACCAAATTTTTTTATTTTGCATGGCATAACACTATAAAAACAACCGCCTTATCACTCAAAACTGCGATAAGGCGGTCTATAATACCCAAAATATCAATTCAATTAGGTTAGAACGGCGTATTATATGAGTAGCTTTTCATCTTATTTGTTGTTTAAAGTCGTCTTCAGGAAATCTTTCAGGTTTATCGTGAACTTGGATGAGGATTGGGCGGCGACGACGCCAGCGCCGGTGGAGACATTGCTGTAGCCCCATTTGGATTCGGCAAGACCGATGTCGGAGAGGTCGCCGGTTACGCCTTCGTCGACATTCCACTTGTAAACAGCCCAGTTGTAGTAACTCTGCGAGACGGTTGTGAGATAAAGCGTCATCGTGCAGTCGAGCAGCGACTCGTCATAGTACTGCGACTTTACATGATATGAATTGCCGGTGAAATTCAGATGCAGCGTATATGTCTTTCCCTCGAACTGCCGGTCGGAAAAGAATGCGAAGCGTGTATCTTCGTCATTGCCCATTACCGTCTCGAAAACTCCTATGTGTTCCTTGAATATCGGCTCTGAATCATATTTTAAATCACCGACATAGAACATCTGCATACCGTCGAATGCCACAGGGCTTGACCAGTTGTATCCGAACTGATAATAATTGACCGCTCCGGCAGGATCATTGACATCCATCTCGACATATAGATTAAAATTAACATCGGCGAGCATCTCATAATGAAAGAAATTCTCGTCGCCTTTCCATATGTCCGTCACCGTCGGCGAGACCTTTACTTTACCGACAGGCGTGGCGACAGGTACCAAAACCTCGGCAGTCGCCAAGCCGTAAGTCTGGCTCTCGGCAACAATCCTGATACGGTCGCCTTCTTTCGGAAGATAGTCCGTGCCGACAACCTTACCGTTGGCAAAGAGTGTGATAAAGGCGTCCTCGACGTCATGATTCCTCTCGGCATTCTCGTCGTTGAACATCCATGTGCGCGTCACCTTGAGCTCTATCGGCTCGCCTGCCGTAATCAGGGAGTTCAGGCACAGCACCGGCTTTGTGCCGATCTCCGGCGTGAAGTCCTCGTAGCATCCCGTCAGCAGGACAGCCGACAGGACGGGTATAATATATCTTAGAATTGCCATGTATAGGAAATTGAAGGGATTATAGGCAAGAGTTTTACTTTCTGAAATACAGGACGTCCTGCATCGTTGTAAGTGCGCCGCACTGCCACGGTGTTCATGTGGCAATAGGCGTTAAAAAGGCTAAAAGTCCAGAATCCGTGTCTATTGCGCACCGTACAGGAGAGGTCGAGGCGATGATAGAACGGCAGCTGATAGCTGTTGATTCTCGCCTTGAGCGGAACTTCATCATTGGTATAGCTGTCGCCGAATCCGGGAGACTCCCATACCTGCGGCAGAAGGGTGAAGCGGTTGCCGGAATGTCCCGTCCATGCTGCGTTGAGACTCACGCGGTCGCTAATGTTCCAGTTCATCAGGATATGGACGGTATGCCGGTGGTCGAAACGCGCGGGGAAGGCACGTCCGCCGTTTTTGTCGGGGAAAGTGCGGTCAGACCACGCTAAGGAATAAGAAACATGTCCCGTGAGCTTGCCGTAGACTTTCTCGATTTTGAAATCGATGCCCTTCGCCTTTCCTTTGCCCGAACAGAGCTGCGCGTTCCACATCTCGGTAGGCGGCTGGAGGTAGTATTCGTCGCGATAGTCGACAAGATTGCGCATAGTCTTGTAATAACCTTCCACCGATGCTGCAAATGTCCTACTGTCGGACTGCCAGTATGCTCCGAGCGAAATCTTGTCGGCGTTCTGCGGCTTGAACTTGCCGGTAACCGGCACCCACTGGTCGGTAGGCAGCGAGAGATATGTCTGCGAAAGCTGATGCACATACTGGTTGGTCCGGGCATAGGCAGCTTTTATCGCCCAGTTGCCGTCAGGACGGTAGCTGACGGAGAGCCTCGGCGCCAGTCCGTAGTTCGTCTTGCCGTCGATATTGAAAAGCGACACGTGGAGCCCGGCGTTCATCCTGAATTTCTCGTTAAGACGCCAGTCGTCCTCGATATAGGCGTTAGCCTCGTTAGCCTTGTATGTCCATGTGGAGTCGCGTGTCAGCGTCTGTGTGGTGCCGACAGTGTAGTTGCGGTCGGTTCTCGCCGGAAGGAACGAATGCAGGATATAGTTGCCGCCGAAGCGCACTCGGTTCTCGTCGTTCGGCTTCCAGTCGAAATCGGCTCGGAAAATCCAGTCGTTTATGTTGTTCCTGGTTCTCGACAGGGAGCGCGACTCTACTGTCACGTCATTGTTGATTTCCCTCGAGAGCCAGTCATGCTTCATGCTTGAGAAATACCGGGTATAGGCGGCTGTGAACTCGGCGGTTAAAGAGCGGTTGAGCTTATAGTTCAGACCCGTCTGCGCAACAAGGTTTCCCCAGTGGAAATCATCCTTGTCGTCGTCATACCAGCTGTAAGACCCCTGCTGCTTGTCCGACGAACCTGTCTTCAGTATGTCGTTGCCGAAATAGACCGACGCGAAACCAGTAGCGCGATTGTTGAAACGGTGCGTCACCTTGGCGTTGAGGTCCATGAAAGCATAGCGGAGCCTTATCTTCTCATCGTCGCTCGACGAGTTGACCAGTGCCAGAAAGGGCGCCGAGAGTACGTCGAACCACGAACGCCGGAGGGCGACCGAATAGGTTGTATTATTCCCTATCGGACCGTCGATGTTCAGCGAGCCCGAGGTAAGACCCAGGCGGAAAGAGCCGTGATGCCCTTCGCAGGAACCGCTCCTGGTGCGGACATCGAGATATGACGACAGGCGCCCGTCGTATTTCGCCGGTATCGACGACTTGAAAAAATCGATATACCTGATTGCCTCCGCGTTGAAGGCGGAGAACAGTCCTGCAAAGTGATTTACCTGATAGAGCGGCACATTGTCGAGCATATAGAGGTTTTCGTCGGCATTGCCACCATGTACGTTCATGCCCGCCATACCTTCCTGACCTTCGGAAATGCCCGGCTGCATCTGCAATGCCTTTATCACGTCGCTCTCGCCGAACAGTGCCGGAGTATTTATTATTTCCTGCGAGGTCAGTTTCTTGGCGCCTATCTCGGCTGTCTCGACCGCCGGAGCCTCAAGACGCGACACTACAACCACTTCCTCAAGCATCTCGGGACGCGACGTGTAGCTTTCCTGCACCACGCGGGGCTGTGCGGCGACTCGTGTTTTCTTCTTCGCCTGTGGCTTCTTCCTTAGGATGATGTTCCTGCCCTTGATGTCATATTCTATATCCGAGTCCTTGAAGATGACGGACAGAGCGTGCTTCAGAGGTTTGTTTCTTACATCCACCGACACGCGCATATCTTTCAGCAACTCGGATGAATATACGAAATTCTTGCCCGTCTGCTCGACGATGCTTCTGAACACTACCGCCGCCGGCTGGTCTATGGCGCGGATAGTGACATTCTGCGCCTGACACAAAGCCGCAAACGACAGCATCAATGATAAAACGAACAGCCTCATTTTTCAGCCACTGTCATTTGAGTTCCTAAAATGTCGTTGATAGCCGAAACCAGATCCGTCGGCGTGCCCTCATAGTGGAGCGAAAGCGAATATTTTTCCGGCGAAGCAGGAATACCTTCGACCCTGACACCATAAACCGATTCTATTTTTTCGACGACAACGGGTAAAGGCGCGTTTTCGAAATCTATGACCTTAACCTCGTTCAGCGGACCTGCCGTCGTTACGATTACTTCGGGTTGAGAGGCTTCGGTGCCATATTCCTTATATATTATAGCTGCTGTTGCCGAAATCACTACTGCGCCGGCGATTGCAGCGGCAACTCTGTAGCGTTTCCACCATGATACCGGCGCTATGCCGAGTCTTCTCCAGCCCGAAGCGGCTGAGAATCTGTTTTTTCTGTAGTGCCGCGCCACGAAATCTATTTCTTTGTTTTCCATAATTTCAGAAATCTATGCCTAAACGGAATGAAAAATACGGGCGGAAATGATGTTTTGTACCGATATAATGCAGCGTATATGAATCCGGACCTGTCATATCCAACATATAATGCTCCGCCCTGTAGCCGGCGAGCGTAAGACCGGCGCCGATATTGACACCCATCTTTCGTCCCCAGTTGAATCGGTAGCCCACCGTGGGCGATATGTACGCTCCCACACCTTCAGCGGCATTTGCGCCGATCCGCAGATCGCAGAAAGGTGTGAATCTGCCGTATTTCAAATCCAGTCGCCCCTCGACGAAAACCGGAACTATCCAGTTGTCAATATTATCATTATTGCAGCGCTCCATTCCGAGCCCGGCGCCCACGAAAAACTTGCTGTTTATCTGATAGCCGTGCGATGTCGAGAATCCGGTGTAAAATGAGCCGCGGCGTACCGTGCCGATGTTTCCTTCATTGTTGAATACACCGAATCTATCGGAGCGAACACTGCTGCTCCATTCAAGAAAGCCTCTGTAGCCGCGCTTTGGCTGACGTGCCCCGGAGGCACAGGCGAGTGCTATGACTGCCAAAAGTAAAATTACTATCCTTTTCATTGTGATGAATGATTCGTTTGCTATTACGACTCACCACATCCGAAAAGGTCCTACTGCAGATTCAAGAATTTTACAAAAATGGCAGGAAGAAAGGTTTGTGACCATCCGACAGCGCCTCGCGCAGGCGGCTGAAAGCCTTGGTCATCTGATTCTTGACGGTCTTGACGGATATACCTAATTCTTCGGCTATTTCATCGTTGGAGAGACCGTCGCGCTTGCTCATCAGAAATACCTCGCGGCATTTCTCAGGCAGCACGTCAATAGCTTTCCATATCCGCGCGTCCCTGACCGAGGTGTCGATTTCTTCTTCTCCGACGTCGGGAATACAGCTTTCGTCGAGAGTGTCGTGCTTCTCGCGGAGATACGAAAGACAGACGTTCCTGACTGTACGGTACATGAAGGCGGAGAAATTGTCGATCCTGCCTCCGTTTTCCATATACATCCATGCCTTCATGAAAGCGTCCTGCTCCAGGTCCTCCGCCACATCGGCATCGCCGACAAGCCGGAGGGCATACATTCCCAGAGGCAGATACAGCTCCCGGAATCGTATTTCAAACTCTTTGGAAGTCATGCCGGACAGAGGACAAACCGCTTATTTGCGGCGGAGGGTGCGGAGGTCGGATACTATGATTTTTGCGGCGCCGTCGGCAGCGTCGGCGGTGCCGAGGATAGAGCGCATGTCCTTGTAGCCCTCAATCTGAGCCTCGCGCTCCGGCGACCCCTCGCGCAGCAACGGCGCCAGCTTGTCGGCGACGAGGTCGGGCGTACAGTAGTGGATGAGCATCTCGGGGATGATTCCGCGTCCGGCTATGAGGTTTGGCAGCGTCACATAGTCGAGCTTTATGAAGCTGTGCATAATGTCGAAGGTGATCTTAGCGCCATTGGAGCGGTAGCACGCCACCTGGGGAATGCCCACAAGAGCCGTCTCGAGCGTTGCCGTGCCGGAGGTGACAAGGGCAGCGCGGCAATGGGCGAGCACGTGGGCGGCGCAGTCCTCGCGAATGACAGGCATCTTTATGCCTCCCATGGCTGCATAAATGCTGTCGTCAACTCCCGGAGCGCCGATGATGATGCCTCGGTACTGCGGGAAGCGGTCGACGGCAAGACGCATGACGGGAAGATTGCTGCGTATCTCGGCGATACGGCTGCCGGGCATGAGCGCCACAAGCGGACGGTCGCGCAGCTTCCATTTGCGCAGGAAATCCTCGCGCGGCGCAACGGTCCTGAGGTCGGCGTCGACCTCGCCTACCGACGGATTGCCGACGTATGTGGCGTCGAAACCGTTGGCGCGATAGAAAGCAGGCTCGAAAGGCAGGATAGAGAGCACACGGCGTACATATTTCTTAATGTCGGTTATCCTCCACTTCTTCCATGCCCATATTTTCGGAGATATATAATAGTAGACGGGAATGCCGAGGCTGTATGCCTTGGCGGCGAGCTTGAGATTGAACGAAGGGTAATCGATAAGGATGAGGGCGTCGGGGCGGCTCATGGCGAGCGCTTCCTTGGCGCGGCGAAGGTTGGACGTTACCTTGCCTATATTCTTTATTACCTCGGTAAAGCCCATGAAAGCCATGTCGCGGTAGTGGATGATAGGGTCGACGCCTGCAGCCGCAGCCATCATGTCGCCGCCGAGAAAGGTTATGACGGCGTCTTTGTCCTTATTTCTGATGCTTCTTATAAGGTGGGCGGCGTGGAGGTCTCCCGACGCCTCACCGGCTATGAGGAAGTAGTGCATATTTCTTTTATCTTCTTTTTGCGGAAAAAAAATCCTGCATCAGCGCCCGGCATTCGTCCTCGAGGACTCCGGCGGTCACGCTTGCGCGCGGATGGAAAGGCGACGTTCCCGGTCGCAGAATGGTTAAATATCCCCTCTTGGGGTCGGAAGCACCATAGACAATGCGCGATACCTGGCTCCATCCTATGGCGCCGGCGCACATGGGGCACGGCTCGACAGTGACGTAAAGCGTGCATCCGGAGAGATATTTGCCGCCTACGGCATGAGCTGCTGCACTGACGGCAAGCATCTCGGCATGCGCCGTAACGTCGGAGAGAAGCTCGGTCTGGTTGTGTCCCCTGCCGAGAACTTTTCCGTCGGCTACGACAACGGCGCCTATGGGTATCTCGCCCTCCTCGTATGCCTGCCGTGCCTCGGCGAGGGCGAGCCGCATGTAATATTCGTCGGAGAAGGTGTACATCAGTCAAGTATTATTTCAAGACCCTCGTTTCCGGCGATGACCTCGCCGCCGAAAGCGTCGCGTGCCTCAGCGACAAGGATTTCCTCGTCGCGTATAGCCTGGGAATAATGACCGATGACGAGCCTTTTGACACCCGCAAGCTTCGCCACAGCACCTGCCTGACGTGCCGTCGAATGACCCCGCGGAGCAGCCTTGTACTCCGCGTCGTCGCCGTACGTCGCCTCATGGTAGAGGGTATGCACGCCTGCCACAGCCTCGGCGACACGGGGGTCGAAGACCGTATCGGAACAATAGGCGTAGCTCATCGAGGGAGAAGCTGGCGTCGTGAGCCAGCCGTTTGGTATGACCGTTCCGTCGGGCTTGACGAAATCCTGACCTTCCTTGATGGCGCTGAACATGTAGAGCGGAACGCCATGGAAGTCGCAGGCGGGACGGTCGATGTGGCGCAGCTTCGGTTTCTCGTCGAAGCGGTAGCCCACGCAGCTGACGCGATGGTAGAGAGGAAAGGAAGTAACTATAAGATTGTTGTCTTCGTAGACGGTCTGTGTAGCCTTGGGGTCGATGATGTCGAAATGGAGGCTGAATGTGCGGTCGCGGCATACATAGTCGGTAATCTGGCGTATTATCTCCGCGCCGTCCTTGAACGTATGTACAGTGACTGCGCCCTCTATGTTGTGGAGGGCGAGTGTGGAGAGCAAACCGGGCAGACCGAGGAAATGGTCGCCATGGAGATGGGTCAGGAATATATGGTCTATTCTGTTGAAATTGCCTCCAAAGCGCCTTATCTGTTGCTGCGTTCCTTCACCGCAGTCGATGAGCATCTGGTGCTTCTGATAGGTCAGAAGCTGCGCGCTGGGGTTGTGTCTGAGCGTAGGAGAGGCTGAGCCGCAACCTAATATTTTGACGTTGAATACTGACATAATGCAAAATTAGCGAAAAATCGCGCCTTTAGTGCAAAAAGACGCTAAAAATCGCTCTTTTATAGAATTACAGCGCAACAAAGACACCCTATACTGCGTATATCATATAGCAACAGCAGAAAGAAGTAAATAGTATTGAATTAGTTTTTTCATAGGATTAGATTTTTAAGGTTTAGAC
>JAGBDG010000040.1 GCA_017937625.1 Muribaculaceae bacterium
CGATGACCATCCGCTTCTTCATCCTTCAGGCGCACTACCGCGGCACTGTCGACTTCAGCAACGAGGCTCTGCAGGCTGCCGAGACAGCGCTCGGACGAATGCTCGACGGATACCGACGCCTCGCCGAGCTAAAGCCCTCCGACAAGTCCACCGTCGACGTCTCCGACCTCGAGCGACGCGCCTACGAGGCTCTTGACGACGACCTCAACACGCCCGTGCTTATCGGAGTCCTCTTCGACGCCGTGCGCATCATCAACCAGATAAAGGACCACACCGCCACCGCCACGCAGGCAGACATCGACTTCCTCCGCAAGTTCATGGACACCTTCCTTGTCGACATTCTCGGCATCCGCGTCGACGGCGAGGGAGCCGCCGGCGACAGCATCAAGCCATACCGCGAGGCTGTCGACCTCCTGCTGCAGATACGCTCCGAGTCCAAGGCTAAGAAAGACTGGGCGACGTCCGACCTCATCCGCGACCGGCTCGCCGCACTCGGCTTCAAGGTCAAGGACACCAAAGACGGCGTCGAATGGACCCTCTGATTCTCTGACATAAACCTCTCCGGAAACATTAATTTGTTTTCCGGAGATTTTTTTCGTATCTTTGCGCGATTTATTGAAGAAAAAACAAACTGATTAAACACACTCTATGAATCCCATCAAAAAAACCATCGAGCTGCCCGACGGTCGCAAGATTACCATCGAGACCGGCAAACTCGCAAAGCAAGCCGATGGAGCGGTTGAAGTCCGCATGGGCAACACTATGCTTCTCGCAACAGTGGTTTCCGCAAAGGAAGCCGGAGAAGGCGTGGATTTCATGCCCCTGCAGGTCGAATACAAAGAAAAATTTTCCGCCGCAGGCCGTTTCCCCGGCGGTTTCCTCAAACGTGAAGGTCGCGCGAGCGACTACGAAATCCTCACGGCTCGCCTCGTCGACCGTGTCCTCCGTCCTCTTTTCCCCGACAACTACCACGCCGACACTTTTGTAAACATCATCATGTTCTCGGCTGACGGTGTCGACGCTCCCGACTGCCTCGCAGGTCTCGCAGCTTCCGCCGCTCTCGCCGTGAGCGATATACCCTTCAACGGTCCTATCTCCGAAGTACGCGTCGCACGCATCGACGGCAAGTTCGTCATCGACCCAACATACGACCAGCTTCAGAAAGCCGACATGGAACTCATGGTCGGCGCTACCTACGACAACATCATGATGGTCGAGGGCGAGATGAACGAATGCAGCGAGGCTGAGCTCCTCGAGGCACTCCGCACAGCCCACGAGGCTATCAAGGTTCAGTGCAAGGCTCAGATGGAACTCGCCGAAGAAGTAGGCTCCACAGTCAAGAGAGAGTACTGCCACGAAGTCAACGACGAGGAGCTCCGCGCCGACGTACGCAAGAAATGCTACGACAAGGCTTACGCCATCGCCAAGACCGGCAGCGCCGACAAGCACTGGCGCCAGGACAGCTTCGACGCCATCTGCCAGGAATACATCGACTCGCTTCCCGAAGAAGAGAAAGAAGAGAAGACTCCTCTGGTAAAGCGCTAATACAACGACGTCTAGAAAGAGGCTATGCGCCGCTGCGTCCTCGACG